>CAYUPT010000533.1:0-3261 GCA_964446725.1 uncultured Bradymonadales bacterium
GCGGGAAACCAAAACCCGACGAGAGTGGATCGTAGCCCCTGGTGACTGAAGCGCTAGCGAGGGAGCCAGGGGAGCACAACGCCAAAAAACCAACCCCGACGAGGCGAGATCCAACCGCCGATCGCCTCGTTGAAAATCCCTTTTGAATCCTCGGGATCCGGTCGCTACTATGAAAGATCCGCCTCAAATAGTTATACGCCGCGTTTTCTGCGGTCGATGAGCCCGTGCACAGTGCATGGGGCGGCAGGTGGTAGTGATGATGGATTCGCACCCCGGCTTTTGACGGGCGAGCAGCATCGACGGTGCGAGGCGAGCGTCGCCGTTGGTGGCGTCCGATAATTTTTGCTGGTTAGAGCGTTGGAGGAGCCGATGGAATCGGTGAATCACAGTTTACGACTCGCCCTGGTGTGGAACGGGGCGATCTTTCGCGAAGAAGTATTTGACCAGACCGCCGAGCACGTCGTCACCATCGGTGATGACGATCGCAATGCGCTGGTGTTGGCCAATCCCGGGTTGCCGGACTCGCTGGAGGTCTTCGAGCGCAATGATAAGGGCTATACCCTGCGTTTTCCCGACGGCGTCGACGGCAGCGTTCATATCAACGGCGACGAGTACTCCCTGGAGACGCTCATCGACGACAACCGCGCCGTTAAAACCGGTGGCGTAACGACCCACCAGGGCCAGGCATCGGTGTTTGAGATCCGTCTGCATCGAGGCGACTGGGGGACACTCGAATTCGGGGATATCAGTGTCTACTTTCAACTCGTCGAGGGCTCGGATGTCGTCGCCGGTCGAAGTGTCCGCGAAATGATCGATGGGCCGCTGACGGCGGCCGTCGCGGCGGCGCTACTGCTGCATATGGGGGCGTTGATCACGGCCTTTTTGCAGCCGCCGACGCCGGAACTGGAGCATCCGCAATATCACCAGCGGATGACTGAATTTGACGTCGATGACATCGTCGATGCCGATGACGAGGACGAGCCCGACCTCGACGAATTGGCCTCCGAGAGCACCGAAGACGACGGCGCGGAGTCCGATGCCGACAGCGAGGAGACGGCCGACGAGGCCGATGAACCCGATGCGCCGGACGAAAGCGACGAGGCTGTCGCCGAAGTCGACGAATTCCATGTCGACGAAGTCGGCGTCCACGACGCGTTGAGTCAGGATGCCATGGCCGACAGTGCCATCGGCGATGTCTTCGACGACAGTGAGGTCGGCGGACTCGCGGACCTCGGCGGTGATGAAATGGAGGCCACCGGTCGAGATGGCGCCGGTCCCGAAATTGGAGAGGGAGGCGGCGGTGATGGTCGAAGCCTCTCCCAGATCGGTGGTCTCGGTAACGGTGAAACTGGTCATCCCGATGGCGATGGACCGGCTCTCGAGGAGAGCGGGCCGCGCCAGGTCCAGGATCCGACGGATGATGACGAGCCGGAGGTCGGTGACTTCTGTCAGCCCTCCGATATTCAGCGCGTCGTCCAGGCCCGATCGCAGGCCATCCAACACTGCTACGAGCGCCGCCTGCAGGTCGATCCGCAGTTGAGCGGTGAGCTGACGATGAACTGGAGGGTCGAACTCGATGGATCGCCGTCGAATATTCGTGTCATGGAGTCGACACTCAATGACGCGGAGGTCGAGGGCTGTGTGTCGCGGACCATCGAGCGGATGCACTTTGACCAACCGGAGGGAGGAATGTGCGAGATCAACTACCCCTTCGTATTCTCCGGTCTGCGCTAGGACCGCAAAGCGGCGAAGGAAGTTGGAACCGCAAAGAGGCGAAGTAGGCAAAGGAAAACCCAACCCCGGAAACCGACAGGACGTTCTGTGGTTAGGCCCGGGATTTTTCGGTGGAACGAAGGTCATGCACCCAAACCGGTCTTGACGTTCTGTGATAGCCCCAGGCGACCCTCGCGCTAGCGAGGGAGCCTGGGGGCATAACGTCGAAAACCCAAAACCGCCGAGCCATTCCCCGGACGATCCGACCGGAGTTCCCGATGAATACCGAAACGCACAGCTTACATCTGACACTGCTGTACTGCGGCGTGATCTATGATGAGCACGTCGTCGGGCCGACGTCCGGTGAGGCCGTGACATTGGGAACCGATGCAGATTGCCGGTTTGCTCTCTGTGCACCGGAGCTTCCGGAATCGTTGGAGTGTTTTGAGCGACTCGACGATGGCTATGCCCTGCGGTTTACCGATCGCGCCACGGGGGCCGTCGAAATTGCCGATGAGGAGTTCGGGTTTTCGAGACTCGTACAAAGCGGCATGGCCTGCGAAGTGGGGGCGGTCGATACCGATGGCGGTCGCAGTGCGGTCTACGAAGTGCGACTACGGCCCGGTGAGCGGGGACTTTTGAGGTTCGGCGATGTGACGGTGGTCTTTCGGATCGCGAAGCGCCGGACGATTCTTCCCGGAAAGCGGATCCACAAATACGTCGCCAATCCGCTGGTGGCGACGCTCGCCGTGGCGTTGTTGGTTCATGTGGCGTTCGTCGTCACCGCCTTTCTCACACCGCCACCTCCGCCACTTCCGGAGTACATCGAGATCCGAGCATGTACGTTCGGGGTCGCGTTTCCCATCGAGGATGAGGACGAAAGCGACGATTCTCCGGAGACCGTCGGCAATATCGATGATGACGACGAAATCAGCGATGTCGTCGGCGTCCTCGGACCGACCACACCGCCGGATGGGGCGCTCCAAGACGTTCACCCCGCGACGTACAGCGCCGGTTGCGACCGGGATGACATCCAGGACGTCATCGAAGAGCGCTCCCATGCCATTCGCTACTGCTTTGAGCGGCGCATGGAATTCGAGCCCGGACTCGGCGGCGAGATGTCGGTGGACTGGAGGATTAAGTCCGATGGGGCGGTTACCGGCGTGCGCATTCCGGAGTCGACCGTCGATGAATCGAGGGTCGAAAATTGCGTGAAACGAGTGGTGGAGCGGATGGATTTTTCAGAGCCCGACGGTGCGCGGTGCGATGTCCGCTATCCACTGGTCTTCGCCGGCATTTGAACCGCAGAGAGGCGAAGGGGATTTGAACCGCAAAGAGGCGAAGTAGGCAAAGGAAAACCCACCCCCGGAAACCGACAGGACGTTCTGTGGTTAGCCCCGGGCGTTTCGGGTGGAACGAAGGTCATGCACCTAAAAAAAGCCCCCCGGAAACCGACAGGACGTTCTGTGGTTAGCCCCGGGCGTTACGGGTAAAACGAAGGTCATGCACCTAAAAAAAGCCCCCCGGAAACCGACAGGACGTTCTGTG
>CAYUPT010000534.1:0-3260 GCA_964446725.1 uncultured Bradymonadales bacterium
AACTCGACGAACAGACGCGCCACCTTCTGGAATCGCTGGATGCCCCGGTCCACACCCTGGCGGCCGCCGGCGACTCCGGGGTTCGAGACATCGCCGTCAGCCGCGTTCTCCACGACGATTTTGCCTTCGTTCACAACACGATGTCCATCGATGTCGAGTTGCAGGCCATCGGCATGGAGACCAAGACCGTCCCCGTCACCTTGCGGCGCGACGGTGAAGCCATTCACACCAAAAATATTCAGATCCATCCCGACGAATCGACCTACGAATTGGACTTTGAATTCGTCCCCGAAGAGATCGGCAAGGAAGTCTACACCGTCGAGATCCCGGAGTACGACAACGAGGCGCTGTATCGGAACAACGAGCATCACTTCGTATTGCCCGTCATCCGCGATCGCATTCGGGTCCTCCAGGTCGTCGGCCGACCCAGCTGGGACCAGCGCTTTATGCGTCGCCTCCTCAAACAAAATCCGAATGTAGAGCTCATCAGCTTCTTTATCTTGCGCACCGATGAAAACCCACAGCTCGTCCCCCAAAACGAGATGAGCCTGATCCGCTTTCCGACCGACGAATTATTCCGCGACGAATTGGGGAGTTTTGACCTGGTATTGTTCCAGAATTTCAACTTCGGTCCCTATAATATGCGTCGCTATCTGGACAATGTCGCCGATTTTGTGCGCGACGGCGGCGGCTTTGCCATGATCGGCGGTGACCTGTCATTTGCCAGCGGCGGCTACGCCGGCACCCCAATCGAAGAGCTGTTGCCGGTGGAGTTGCCATCATCGACGAATCGCTCCGAGATTACGGACTCCGGCCATTTTGGGCCGCAATTGACCGAGACCGGCGATCGCCACCCGATTACGCAACTGGCTTTTGACCCGGAGGAGAACCGACAGACCTGGGATGAACTGCCCGATATGCGCGGGACCAATGTCGTCGACGGTCCCACCGATGACGCCGCGGTCCTCGCCGAACATCCCACCATTCGCCGCGGCGGCGAGCCGATGCCCGTCATCAGCGTCGCCGAACGCGACGAAGGCCGAGTGATGGCCGTCACCAGTGATTCGACCTGGCGGTGGGGCTTTGAACATGTCGGTCAGGGCGGTACGCCGCGCCAGTACCGCAACTTTTGGAATAGCGCCATTCGCTGGCTCATCCAGGATCCGGAGCTAAAATTGGTGCGCCTGGAGACCCACCGCGATATCGTGGCTCCGGGAGACGAGCTCGACACCTCGGTGCGCGTCTTCGAATCCGATTACAGCCCGGCCGCCGATGTCGATGGCCAATTCCACATCCGCAAAAGTCCGCTGGACAATGTCGCCGACGGCACCGACGAAGCCTCATCGCACTACGATACCATTGACTTTAGGACCGATCACGACGGTCAATGGGAACTGGATCGGCGGTTCGACGAACCGGGCATCTACGAATTTGATGTGGAAGTGCCCTCGGACGCCGGAACGCTGACTGACGACAACCTGATTTTGATCGCCGCCGACGTCTCGCAGTACCGCGATATCGAACCGCGCCACGAATTACTGGCCATGATCGCCGATGCTGCCGACGGCGTTCACACCGTGCTGCCCGATTTCGATTCGAGCCGTCTGCATTTCAACGCTCCACGCCACCAGGAGGTCCACAACCGCAACGTCGTCCAGTTGTGGGACAACCTGGTGCTCTTCGTCATTATTCTCGGGCTTCTCGGCGCGGAGTGGACACTGCGCCGAAGATGGGGTCGATTGTAGGTCCCGGCGAGCAATCGTCGGTCACGATATTATTGAGTGGATGCACCGGTTGGTGTACAGTGGCAGCGAATCGAGGCCTCCCTTCCGACTCTGGTCATCTCCCGGCGGTATGCCGGAAGTGTTCGGGCGTCCGCATCTAGCTTTCGGACGCGCACCGAATATTGTCCTTCGGAAGTGGAAGCGCAACTTGACCTACGATTGCGAGTACCTCCATGGGAGAAGAGACTCCCGAACCCGTCGAGATTCAGTGCCCGGGCTGTGAGAGCCGTTTTCGCCTCACCCCCAAAAAGGGGCGACTACCCAGCGGTGATATCCCGTGCCCCAAGTGTTTCGAGGAAATTCCGGTCGAAAACGGCGAGGTGATGACCGACGACGCCGATAATGCGTCGGAGGACGCCTCGGACTCCACGCCCGGCTTCGGTGTCATGTCGCCCGGTCCGTCGGATTCCAAGAAGTCGTCGGACTCCGCTCCATCCCCCGAGTCGTCGCCGGATAACGACAAATCCGGTGATGAACAGGAGGCGATCGAGCATCTCGAAAAGATGGCACAGGAACTTCCGTCTTCGGGATCCAAATCGACGATGGCCGGACTCCCCGGGGTAGGACGCGACAACTCCAATCCGTTTTCCAAATCCGGAAATCGCGACAAAACCGCCGCCGTCGACCCCGAACTGCTTGAAAAAGCGGCCTCCGACGACACCGACAAGGACACCGATACCAAATCAGAACCCGACGACAGCCCCGACAAGTCCTTTGCAAACAATTCTCCCCCCGATACCTCGCCGCGACTCGTAGAGGAGAGTCATGCCGAGCGCCTGGCCGCCGAGGATTCGACGGCGGCGACGGCTCCCGAGGAGCTCCCGGACGAAGACGATCGCAACTCTTCTGGACTGCGCGAAACGGCCGAGCAGCGCGGGGCCGCCGAACAACTTCGAGATACCGCCGAGAACCGGTCGATTTCCAAAGAAATGCTCGATCGGCAAAGCAAACAAGATTCTTCGCCGAGCGAATCCCCGAGTTCCGACGACGAATCGTCGGACCCAAAACAGACTCGAAAAAACCTGCTGGGACGGGTCAAGAAAAAGACGATCCGAAAGAAGAAGTCCGACGTCGATGACGACTCATCGTCGGCGCCCTCGTCGCCCTTCTCCGATTCCAAAACGACGTCCCGCGCCAAATCCCTGGAGCAACTCAAAGAAAAGAGTCGCGCCAAAGACGGCGATGACGATAGCGACGGGGAACGCGACCGGGATTCATCGCTGTCAAATCTCTTTCAAAAGGTTCGGGAGCGGCGCGGAAGCAGCGACAATCTCCGCAAGAAACTAAAAGAATCGAAGAGCGAAGACGCCCCGACGAGCGATGGTGGTGACTCCGACGCCGACTTTGCAGACGATGTCGATCTGAGCAAAGACGAATTGGCCGATATTGTCGACCGAAATTCCGACAGTAGCGACGACGGCGACGACAGCTCCCCACCGATTACAACGGAGGAGGAGCAATCGCCTTCGCTTCCCC
>CAYUPT010000535.1:0-3259 GCA_964446725.1 uncultured Bradymonadales bacterium
CCCAAGAGTATTCGGTCGCTACGCTCCCAGCGCTCGGCGAGATGATTTGTTTGGCTTCAAAGCGATCAAAAGTAGCCCTATCCGGAGGATAAGGCGAGGCTTGAGCGCGAAGAAGCCGGACAAATCAGCCGGCGAATGCCGATGGGAGACTTTTTGACCGCTTCTCAAACCTAAACACAGCGATCGTCATTTACGACGGCCCCCGTGTGTCGGCCGGTCGGGCTATTCAGCGCAGTTGTTGGAGTCTGTCGCGCACCTCGCCGAGCATCCGGGCATCGACCGAGTCGGCCCGGGTGATCGTTTCATCGACGAATTTGCCGATCAATTCGAACTCTCCGTCGTCGATGTCGTAGTCCCACAATCCGATCATATTGCTCAAGAATACGGCGGCCTCCACGTCGGCCGTCGGGTGCTCGACGAGCGCCTCCAGCACTCGACGTCCCGCCTCCCTACGGTCCATGTCGCGAAGTGTCGCGTACCGCGTCGCCTCCACGCTATTTTTCAGCCCTCGCTCGCTGTCGGTCATCAGCGAGACCATGGATGTCAGAATATTGAGGCACTTCTGGGGATCGGCGCCGGCATTGGTTTCCGGCCGCGCCAGCTCCCGGCAGAGTCGATGGAGATCGGTTAACCAGTTGTGGCTCGCCTCCGCCAGGTCCAGTGCGTCGTCGAGTACGTCGGTGAGACTCCCGGCGGTCCCCTCCTGTGCGACCAGCCAGGTTTCGATGTGTTCCCAGGCCTGCGTCCAGTGCTCCCAGGCCCGTTCGGCGCCTTCCGAATCATCGTAACGCACGTCGTAGCCGGCGCTGATCTCCTTGGATATCAGGTGGGGACGCGGCGCATCGCACCACCGGTTCCACAGCGCTTCGGCGACCCCGGGCAGAATATCCTCGATGACCGGGCGCTCCAGCTTCCAGCGGGCCCTGACGAGTGTCTTCCAGGAGTCGGGATACGATCGGGCATCGCTGACGGTCCCGGCGGCGTCTACGACATCGTCGCGCTCCACGTCGATGCCCAGCCCGTCGAGAATCGTCTTCGCTCCGTCAAAGGCCGTCCCGTATCCCGATTGCGAATCGAAGTACAATCTGAGAATTCGATTCAGCTCCCCCGGTGTCTGCGCTGCCTCACGCCAGTCATCGGCGACGTCGTCGAGATCGAATTGACCGAGTTGTTCGAGATATTCGTCGATCGGCGGCGCAGAGCCGTTGACCGCAGGTCCCGTTGACGGCGGTTGGGGCTCAACACCGTCGTCGACGGCCTGGCGAAAACTCCGATAGTGATCGCGCAACTGATCGCCGTAATCCGTCCAGCAGACATAGCCCTCGACGACCGCCCGCAGAAGCCGGGCCTCCTGTCCGCTGCGGCTGGTCCGTTCCAGAAATACCCGGTCCCGAACATCACCATCGCCGCCGGTATCGATATCGACACCCACGGCCGCCAATTCCTGGCGATCGACGAGATCGACGAGTTGGACCGTCGCTCGACGGCCATCCACGCCGTTACCTTCGTCAAACCGCTCCACAAAGGCGACGACCTTCGTTCGATTGCCGGTCCCGAAGGCCAACTCGACGACGTTCGTCTCCGCTCGCGCTAGCTCCGGACAATAGGCGTACAGTGGCAACATAGGATAGCCTGAAAGGTAGTATAGAGCTTTGAGCCGAAGTTGACGGTAGCGCGCTGCAACGTCGAGATCGTGCCGGCGAAGCCACGGCGACGGGGGATCGTCGAGCGTTCCGCAGCGTAGATCGAGCGCGGTCTCGACGCGCCAGATGCACCGTCCACCAGTGCTCATGGCGTAGTCGCAACACCGGGGGACTTCCGACGACAATACCGAACCTGGTGCGCTGTGAAGTCTTGCGCAGCCACCGCGGCAGTGCAACCTCCGGGCTGTCGCCGGCCGTCCGTACCGGGGCCTCCCTGCGTAAGCTGCCAAACAGTCCACACCGAATTGTGAACAACAATTGTCACATGGCAATGCGCATCCAACACTTGATATTTCGGCCATACCTGCTAGAAGTTTTTTTTACTTCTCACAGGGGGTCACTGGAAGTTCGCACCGCGCAATCCATCCTTAACTCCCGTTCCTCCGATAACGCCCTGAGTAGACGCTGGCCTCTTCGGCTCCGATGTCGGGCATCCGCCCGATGACGCCGCAAAGGCTGACGCGATGTGCTCGAGGGCTCACAAGCTCATGACTCGCACCGATGCCCCTCCGGCATTGGACGGAGATACCCTTGTGTCAGGTCTGAATGCAGCGTTTTGATCGGCTGTATATTCACATTCTGGCAGTACCCGATGCCCCACAACATCCCCCCCCGGAAAATACTAAAGCGCTTTTGTCGGTAGGCTCATCACTCTGAGTACTATCGAACACACGTAGCCATACGTCGTTTTTAACCGGATTTACCATGACAATTTCTGATATTTCACACGTCTCTGGTGACCGATGTGGCGTGCTCTTGGTCGAGGACAACCCCGGTGATGCACGCCTCGTTCGTCGGTACCTCGATCGGGCCACCAGCCAGTCTCCCCAGCAATTTGCGCTCGAGCACTGTATGACGCTCGAATCGGCGTTGACCCAACTCGACAGCAAGCCCTTTGACGCCGTATTACTCGACCTCGGGCTCCCCGACTCCTCGGGACCGGATACGGTCGCCCGTCTTCGCAAGCGCGTTCCCCATTTACCTGTCGTTGTGATCACCTCCTGTGATGAAGAGACCGCCCTGCAGGCTGTCAAATTCGGCGCCCAGGACTTTCTTCACAAAAATCACCTCGACGGCCGACATCTCCTGCGCGCATTGCGCTACGCTCTGGAGCGCAATGAACGGGAACTCAAGAATGATGTCATCGAATCCGCCAACCTCGCCATGGTCCTGGAGCGCCTGGACGACGGCAAAGGCGCCGTCGTCTACACCAATCCAGCCTGCGAAGAGCTGACGGGTTACACCGGCGAACAGTGGGTTGAGCGCGACCTGGATATTCTTCGGGGACCGCGGACGGAATCGGCACCTGTCGAAGAACTGCGCACTGGGCCCCGAAGTGGACAGCGCTCGAGCCGCGAGCAGCGCTCGTATCGGAATGATGGAACCTGGTTCTGGTGTTCTATCGACGCCATCCCCTTAGGCATCGACGCATCGTCTTCGCCGGCCTACGTGCTGTACACTCTGACCGATATCACCGAAGAGGTCGAAAGACGGGCCGAAATGGCGGACTACGACCGGATGAACACCCTCAATGCCGTCGCCAATGGCATCGCCCA
>CAYUPT010000536.1:0-3249 GCA_964446725.1 uncultured Bradymonadales bacterium
GGCCATCGTCTCCAGCTATCGAAATCGTCCGGTGGCCGAGGACGCAGTGTTATTTGGAGAGATGGGGTTGACCGGTGAAGTTCGCGCTGTGTCGCGGGCGCCGGCCCGACTGGTGGAGGCCCAGAAATTGGGCTTTGAAAAAGCGATTGCGCCGCGCAGCAATGCCTCGGGGATCGAGGCCTATCTGGAGGGCAACGAAAAAGCGCTGTCGGAGCTTCGCTTCGAAGGGGTCGGAGACCTCGGACAGGCTCTTCGAAGTACAAAGCTCATCGACAGCGCCGATGCTACGTAGGCAATGTCAGCCAATCAGCCGGCGGCCTGCCACTGATCGCACCATCCCTCGGGATGGTAGGGGCCGGGCAGGATCTGACATCCGCCGCAGTCCTCGCCGGCTTCGGCGGGCTCCCAGAAGATGCAGTTATCGCAGTACTCGCCGTCGACCGGCGAGTCGTCGACGTAGTCGTGGGATTCGCGCTGGGCGATCTCGTCTTCCGACAGGTCGGCCAGAGCGGCATCGTCGTTGCAACTAAAGCCGTCGGCGGCCTCTTCCTGAGTGTCTTGTTCCGGCGGGTCGCAGGCCGAAAGCAGGGTGCCTGCGCCGACGGCGGCGGCGCCGATAGCGGCAGCGCGTTCGAGAAATTCGCGGCGGTTGAGTTTGTCGTCGGACATCGTGAGGACCTCGTGGATGGAGTAACGGCGAAAAAGTACCTACATCAACAATAAACACTGTAGCCGTTGGCGCGAAAAATTGTATGGGACATTTTGTCGCATGCAAGAACGATGGCCGCCATCTCCGGGGGGGGTTGTCGAAGGTCGTTATTCCTGTGGTGGGTAGCGATTGAGCTTGCGCTGGAGGGTGCGGCGGTGGATGTCGAGGCGTCTTGCCGCCTCCGAGATATTGCCGCCGCAGTCGGCCAGAACCCGTTGGATATGCTCCCATTCGGCGCGGGCGAGTGAGGGGGCATCGTAGCTGTGTTCGGAGCCCGACATCGGCGGTTTTTCGCCGCGCGAGAAGGCGGCGATAATATCGTCGGCATCGGCCGGTTTTTGCAGATAATTGAGGGCGCCGAGTCGCACGGCATCGATGGCGGTGGCAATCGATCCGTAGCCGGTGAGAACGACGATTTTGGTCTGTTCGTCGATATCCTTGAGATCGCGCACCACTTCCAGGCCGTTTTTGCCGGGCATCCGCAGGTCGACGATGGCCCATTCGGGACTGTCGTCGCTGGCACTGTCGACGGCCTCCTGGTGGTTTTCGGCGCGGCGCACATCGTAGCCGCGGTCCGAAAAGGCGCGGGCGAGGCGGTCGCGAAAAATTTCGTTGTCATCAACGATCAACAGGGAGCGAGCGTCATCGGAACTCATGAAGACACCTCGTGTTGGAGTTGAGCAGGTGAAAACGCCGGGTGTTGAGGATCGGGCGAAAGCGGTGAGTCGGAGTCCGGTGGATCGGGAAGGCGAATGACGACATCCGTGCCCTCGCCGGGGACGGAGTCGATGGACATGGTGCCGTCGATCTTTTCGATCAGGGTGCGCGCCAAAAAGACGCCGAGTCCCATGCTGTCGCCGGTGGTCTTGGTGGTAAAGAAGGGCTCGTCGACGCGCTGGAGTACTTCCGGGGCCATGCCGGTGCCGTCGTCGGAAATCTCGACGATCAGCTCATCATCGCTGGTTCGGGCCATAAACTCGATGTGCTGGTCCCGGTCGCTGGCCTCCAGGGCATTGTTGACGAGGCCGCGCAGGGCCTGTCCAAGGGCCGTGGGGGGCACCGTCAATTTGGCATCGCGATCGGATTCGATGTGGACGTCGACGCGCTCCGGATCTCGGCAGCCATCGAGGGTGTGGTCGATGAGTGTTTCGATGGCCACCGGACGAGCGATCTCACCCATCGATTCGCCGGCATCGGCCGACATTTGCTGAAGAATATCGCGGCAGCGCTCGACCTGTTGGCGGATCAGCGCCGCGTCGTCGGTAAATCGCTGTGGTGCGTCCTGGGACTCCAGGCCGCGTTTTAATTCATTGGAGACGATGGCGATCGTCGACAGTGGCGTCGAAAATTCGTGGGCCGCCCCGGCGGCGAGTGTGGCCAGACTGGCCAGTTTTTCGTTCTTCATGTGCTCTCGGCGAGCCCGGAGCAATTCCTCGTCGCGCTGGGTGAGGGCGCGCTGAATCATGTTGATAAAAAAGGCGATGACCGAGGCGCTGACGACAAAGGCGACCCAGCGACCCTGGGTTTCGAGCTGCCAGATGTCGGGGGCCTGCGCCCAGGGCAGGGACTCGGCGGTGGTCGGTACGAAATGCAGCCCGATATAGGCGGCGATGCTGATGACGGTCACCGCCCAGGTCCACAGCGGGCGCAGCACCAGAGCCGCCAAGGCGACGTGGATGAGATACAGCAGGCTAAATGGATTGGCCGGCCCTCCCGTGAAAAATAATAGGACCGTCAAAAAGACGATATCCGCCATCAGCACCAGCGCGCCCATGGCTTCGCGGTGGGCACTGGCGGTCTTGGCCCATCCGATCAGCGCCAGATTCGACAGCACCTCCAGCAGCAAGATCGCAACCAGGACGGTATACGGAAGGGCCAGACCGAGGCCGATGCCGGAAGCGATAATGACCGCCGACTGTCCAAAGAAGGCCGCCCAGCGAAGTCGGATAAGCCAGGCAAAATTGATCTGGTGGATATCCGACGGCGCCTGCAGCGCATCGAGGCTGGAGCCGACCAGGGTTCGTGAGTTGTCGCCAGGAGTAGGGGGCTGGGACATTGGAAATCGCACAACAAAAGAGACAGCGGTTTGTGTCGGGACGGCGATAGCGGGCGCGCCGACGCTCGCGGTGAGCGAACAAGTCGCAAGCGGGGTAACATTCCCGCATCGCTCGTCGACCGCCAATGTACAAGGCGCACCAGATATGACAAAATACAGCTGTTTATAGAGGCAGTAAGCGGATGTGCAAGGGTTGTGAGCCGTTGTCGATGCGAAGTCGCTCGACGTGATTGCAACTGACGATCGAGGACTGGATGCAGTCGAAGGCCCAACAGGTAGCTTCTCAGACGGTGTCGCTGACGGTGATCAGCGGGCCCGATGAGGGCATGACCAAGAGCTACCGACAGCGACGGATTACGCTGGGACGTGATCCGCGCAACGACTTTGTGCTCAGCGACGGATTTGTCTCCAGTCGCCACGCCGAGTTGGTGGTCGGCGAAGAGGACGTGGAGTTTCGCGATCTGAGGAGTCGCCACGGCTCGAC
>CAYUPT010000537.1:0-3242 GCA_964446725.1 uncultured Bradymonadales bacterium
TGGGCGCTAAAAAACCCGCCCCTTCACAGGGGTTACGATATGAGACGACGACCCAAAACGGGTCGGAAACACAGGGTCGATAGAGAAGCAGTATCGACTCGACACAATACATCCCGAGGACAGCCGCCACAGGGCGCGCCAGGTCCCGACAATTCGAGAAGTCGCCCCCAGACTGGGCGGAGGCCGGGAGGGCCGAAAAACTCGAATTCGCCGATGTCGTTGCGCGATTTTGACATCGTCGGGCTCAGAGACGCAGAACTGTGCTTACAGTAGCCGGAAATTACGATCCTAATTGTCGATAGCAACTCACCACGACGGCAGGCAGGTCAACGCCGTGCGACAGGCGGCTTCCACATGGCAGTCATCAAAGTCGTCGAGACAGTTCTGCGTCTCGACCTCTTCGTAGTCGGCAGGACAGACCGGCACTTCGTCGCAGTCGTCATCGGGGGCTGCGCAGTGACGGCTGAGTTCGCACCCCGAAATTTCCAGACAATCCGGCCCGTCGTCGCTGCACTCATCGACCTCGATCATCGCAGCCGGGCACTGCGGCTCTTCGATGCAACTCGACGCGCAGTGTAGGGTGGCCTCACAGGTCTCGACGACGTCGCAGGTGATACCGGATTCGTCGCAGGTCGACGGATCGACGGCGTCTGCCGACTCCGGACAGGACTCGGGCAGTCCGTCGTGGCACTCCAGGCAGTCGACGGGTCCGCTGCAGTGATGGCGAGATGAACAGTAATCCTCGTCGTGATCGCCGCAGTCGTCGACCGGCCGCTGTTCGTCGTCGGGACACCGCGGGATGTCGTCGCACAACTCCGGCTGCTCCTGACAGATCGCGAATTCGTCACACAGCGATATGGTGGTGCAGACGCCGTCTTCGGAGCATCCCGAGACCTCAATGGTGCCCTCCGGACACTGGACCGATTGTTCGCAGTCCGGCGGCGGTGGGGAGGGCCGGTCATTGTCGGCATTCGCCACATCTTCTTCGCGAGCGCAGACGAAGTCGGGGCATTGTTCGGCATCGAGACAATCGGAAAATGCAGGACAGCGCTCGACGGGCACATAGCCGTCATCACAACTCGGCGGGCACTCGGCGGAGGGTTCCGACAGGCCGGCGCCATCATAGCTACAGGCGGCCAGAACAGAGGCGGCGACGATGGTGGCGACGATGATCCGGACCGACATGAAATCTCCGGAATAGGAGTGGATGACGTTCAGTTTAGACCTCAAAAAGGTATCAGTCCCGGCGATTATCTTCAATTTTGGCCGGCGCCTCCCAGGTCCCGGGACGCCGGAGGGGAGCGGGGATGCGCGGGGTTGTACGGGCGCTGATGCCCGACGGAGTTCGGGAAGTTTCTTGACGGACCGATGCGCGATCGTCGACGGTGCGCGCCAGTTACGGGAGTCGACCGCAAGGCCCTTTGTAAGGAAGACGACATGAGTACCGATGTCGACAAGCGCCCCCACCAGACGACGCTGATGTTGCGTCTGGCCGGCGAGCTCACGACCAAGAGTCGAAGTATTCGCAAGCAATTTAATCGGCGACTGGTTCAGAATCTGCGCGACGCGTTGGAGCGCGCCGACATCGACGCCGATGTCGACGAGAAGTGGTATCGCATCGATATCGCCACGGACGACCGACGGGCCCTGGATGTGGCCACGCGCGTCTTCGGGATCCAGGCCGGCCGATGGTCGCTCAGTTACGACTGGGAGACCATCGACGACGTCATTGATATCGGCGAAGCCCTATTTGCCGACAAAGTCGCCGGAAAGACCTTTGCAGTGCGCACCAGTCGCGCCGGCCATCGCCATCATATCCCCTTTGAGTCTCCAGACGTCGATCGCAGACTCGGCAGTCGTCTCGTCGACGCCGGCGGCGACGTCGATCTCGATAATTTTGATGTGCGCGTCGGCATTGAAGTCCGCGAGGATCGAGTGTTTTTCTTCGACGAAGAACGGAGCGGCGTCAAGGGCTTGCCCTGTGGGGTGGAGGGACGGGCGCTGGCGCTGATGTCGGGAGGCTTCGATTCGGCGGTGGCGGCCTGGACGATGATGCGTCGCGGTGTCGACACCGATTTTCTATTTTTCAACCTCGCCGGGCCCCCGCAACGCCGGGCCGTCGAGGAAGTGACCCGGAAGCTGTGCGAGCGATGGGCCTATGGGTATCGACCGAAGCTGCATATCGTCGATATGCGGCCGATGATCGCGGAGATGAAAAACGAGGTCGACGGCCACTACTGGCAGCTGTTGCTCAAACGCCTGATGGTTCGGGCTGGCCACCAGATCGCACAGGATGAGTACTACCCGGCAATGATCACCGGCGAGTCCTGCGGCCAGGTCTCATCACAGACGCTGATGAATCTGGCGTCGATTACCGCTCCGGTGACCACGGCGGTGATGCGGCCACTGGTGGGGATGAATAAAGAGAAGATCATCGAGTACTCGCGACAGATCGGCACCCATGACCTGTCGAGTTCGGTCCCCGAGTTCTGCGCCCTCGACGGCGGTCCGCCGATCGTCGATGCCCGTCCCGGCCAACTCGATGAGCGAGAAGAACTGGTGGACCGCTCGTTGCTCGACCAACTGGTCGAGCGCCGAAAGATCGTCGATGTTCTCGATATCAAAATCGACGAAACGTCCCAGATCCAGATCGATGGGATTCCGGAGGGCGCCGTCGTCATCGATCTGCGCGACGAGTCGAAGTACGAGGCCTGGTCCTACGATGACGCCGTCAATCTCCCGATGCATCGCGCCCTCCAGCAGGTCGGGATGCTGCCCGACGAGGGCGTCTACGTGCTGTACTGCGAGGTCGGCTTAAAGAGCGCGTTTTTGGCCGAGGAGATGCAGGAGATGGGCTATAACGCGCGCAGCTTTTCGGGAGGCGTTCCGACGCTCAAAAAATACCTCCGCCGGCAGGCCGACGAGTAGCTGGCGGGCAGGCCGCCACCGGCGGAAAAATTGGGATAGCCGGTTGTAGCTCACAAGGCGTATTCCCCGATAGCCCAAGGCATATCGGGGCCTTGGGTTCCGTCGGATATGGGCTTTTAGCTCACAAGGCGTATTCCCCGATAGCCCAAGGCATATCGGGGCCTTGGGTTCCGTCGGATATGGGCTTTTAGCTCACAAGGCGTATTCCCCGATAGCCCAAGGCATATCGGGGCCTTGGGTTCCGTCGGATATGGGCTTTTAGCTCACAAGGCGTATTCCCCGATAGCCCAAGGCATATCGGGGCCTTGGGTTCC
>CAYUPT010000538.1:0-3236 GCA_964446725.1 uncultured Bradymonadales bacterium
AATGTGGCGATCATCATTCTGGAGTCGACGCGCGCCGAATCGACCACCATTCACAATTCGGCATTGGAGACCACGCCCTTTTTGGACGATCTGGCCGACCGCAGCACGGTGGCCAAACGGGCCTACACCCCGATGCCCCATACGTCGAAGGCCCTGGTTGCCACACTTTGCGGGATTGAGCCCCGGCTTAGAATGCCGATCACCGAAGCGAGGGCCGACGGACTTCCCGCCCGCTGTCTCGCCGAATTACTCGGCGACGAGGGCTATGAATCGGTATTTTTTCAATCGGCGACCGAGCGATTCGAGGACCGCCCACAACTCGTCGAAAATATGGGTTACGACGACTTCTTTCCATTGGAAAGAATGGATGCATCAAAGATGGAGGAGGCCAATTACTTCGGGGTCGAAGACGCCGTCATGCTCCCCTACAGCCGGCAGTGGCTGAAGAATCGAGGCGATGGCCCCGTGTTGACGACATATTTGACCCTGACGCCGCATCACGACTACCTGGCGCCGAAACAGCGCTACGGCCGCTTCGATTTTGTCGACGATGACGAAGAACTCAATCGCTACAAAAACACCCTGTATTACGTCGACCAATTTAGTCGCGAACTCCTCGAGCAATACCGGAACCACGACATCTACGACGACACGTTATTTGTGATCATCGGCGATCACGGCGAGGCCTTTGGCGAACACGGTCGAACCCAGCACGACAACGTCATCTGGGAAGAGGGACTGCATGTCCCGTTTCTCATCTACGATCCGCAGGCTCCGGAACATCGGCGCATCGATGCGCCCACCAGTCAACTCGATGTGGTCCCCACCGTGCTGGATCGGCTCGGCTACGAAACCAATCGCGGACAGTTGCCGGGGATGCCCGTCGAAGAAAGCGACGATGATCGGGTATTATTTGCTCATTGCTGGTACGAGCGACGCTGCATGGCTCGCATTGCCCAGCGCTACAAGTACATCGATCACTTCGGCCAGCGCGGCCCGGAAGTCTACGACCTACTCGACGATCCCGGCGAACAAAACAACCTGGCCGACGAGATGCGCGACGCCTCCCGAAGTTGGCGTGCCGAAGTCTACGGCTGGCGACAGACTGTCAATGACATGTACCGAAGAGCCCACAGCGACGTGGTCGACGAGTACCTTCACGAGGAGTTGCCCGACGGTATACAGCGACAGGAGTTTCAGATCGGCGACTTCGCACGCCACCTGGGATTTGAACTCGACACCGATGAACTTCGACGCGGCCAGCGGGTCACCATCACCCACTATTTTGAGGTCCTGGACGACATTCCGCCGGGCTGGAATCTCTTTGTACACGGCGTCTCCGGCTCCGAGATGATGAATCTCGACCACGTTCCCGTCGACGGCATGCATCCACTTCAGGACTGGGAGCCGGAAACGATCGTCGCCGACTCCCACTCCTTTCGAATTCCCCGCAACTGGGAGCCGGGCCTGTTCCGACTGCTTCTGGGGATCTATCACGAAGAACAAGGCCGGGCGCCGATCGACGGCGACAGCGACGATCACCGCCGGGCGATTGTCATCGACGAAGACGTTCCCTAACCCTCCGCCGCGCACGGCGATGAACGGCTCGACGCCCTGTGGTTTCTCCACTGGAATTGCAGACCGCGGGCCCGCTACTCTGCCGGAGCCAATCGAGACGCCGTGCCCTATTTGATTTCTGTCCACCGAGAGTCGCCTATGCGATACACCGCATCATCGACGTTACGCCCCGTAGTTGTGGCATTTGTTATCACCGCCCTGTCCAGCGCCCTGGCATGTGGTTCCGGTCCCGACGACACGGGGTCCTCGAACGAAGATAACAGCGACGACAATCCCTCCCTCGAGACGTCCAGTATCAGCGCCGGCGGCTCGCATACCTGCGCCATCGACAGCAGCAATTCGCTCCACTGCTGGGGCAGCAACGCCCAGGGACAACTCAACCATTTATCCGGTGCTTTCCACGACGTCAGCGCCGGGATGCGCCACGTCTGTGGCGTCGACATCAGTGAACAGACCCATTGCTGGGGAGCCAACGAAAGTGGTCAATCCAACCCGCCAGAACCGGTCTTTGAGGTCCTGGAGTCGGGAACGATTCACAACTGTGCTCTCGGTACCAACGCCCGCGTTACGTGCTGGGGCGACGGCGACTCCGGACGGCTCGAGGCTCCAGACCAGACATTTCGACAGCTGAGCACCGGCCATACCCACAGCTGTGGAGTCGATACCGACGATCAACTCCACTGCTGGGGAGAAGATCTCTTCGGTGAAACCGATGGCCCGGAGGGCTCGTTCCTGCAGGTCAGCGCCGGCGCTCGTCACTCCTGCGCAATCGATACCGATCACCGACTCCACTGCTGGGGCGACGGCGAAGAAGAACTCGACGACCCACTTATCGACGACGAGGAAAACCGCGTCGACGCTCCGGCCGGCCGGTTTGAGTACCTCAGTGCCGGCCACAACCACAGTTGTGCCATCGATACCGATCACCGCCTGCAGTGTTGGGGCGTCGACTCCCACGGACAGACCGAGCCGCCGGCCGGTGAATTTGTCGAATTGTCGGCCGGAGATAGCCACAACTGCGCGGTGAACACCGACGGTGGTATCGAGTGCTGGGGCGACGACACCCAGGGTCAGTCCAGCCCGCCGGACATCGAACTTCTCGGCCGGTGATCGGACCCCGGCGGTGCACCGCCGCCCCGCCGACGACCTCAGGAGCCACACCCGGAAATCAATTTTCCGTTATTAAAGAGATCGAGACGGCCGGCGATCTCCAGCGCCCAGTCTTTGTCTTCACTGGAAATGGCACACGATGAGAGCAGCTGCTCGCCGTTGAGGAGATACTCCTCACTTTCGCCATTGCAGGCGTTATTTTCGGTGTTGAGCGCGGCGGCAACCCATTGGCGGGCCAGGATCACCCAGGGATCGCCCAAGGGCGGCGTATTGAGCACCTCCTCCCAGGTCAGTCCACACAGACAACCGGTGGCGTCGCCCACCGAGCAGCCGGCGGCCGTCGAGATCGGCCACTGGTCGACGTGGTTTTTCCAGTATCCCTGGGAGTGCGGGCATGTATCGGGACTGCTGTCCAGATCACAATACCCCGGACCATCGGCTGGGCTTCCGTCATCTCCCGAACTTCCGTCGTCTCCGGAACTTCCGTCATCTCCGGAACTTCCGTCATCTCCGGAACTTCCGTCATCTCCAGAACTTCCGTCATCTCC
>CAYUPT010000539.1:0-3233 GCA_964446725.1 uncultured Bradymonadales bacterium
GTTGACGTGGAAGGGCAAGGTGGTCACATTTCGCCCGTTGTCAGCGCCCTGAAAACCACCGCGAATCCCTGGCGGGACCAATCTGGACGTCCTTATGTCGATCAAAGAGCGCCTGCGCCGGATTCTGGACCGCATCGAGCCGGTGACCCGTCGTGTGCGACCGGTGGGGGTATTTCTCAAGGTGGCGGTCAAGGAGTGGAGCGAGGACAAGGCGCTTCGCCACGCGGCGGCACTGGCGTATTACTCGATTTTTTCGGTGGCGCCACTGCTGGTGATCGCGATCGCGGTGGCCGGCTTCTTCTTTGGAGAGCAGGCCGTGGAAGGCGAAATTGTCGCCCAACTCCAGGACTTTATCGGCACCGAGGGGGCGGTGTTTATCGAGAATATGCTGCGCGAGGTTCGAGAGACCGGCCGCGGGCTGTGGGCGACGATCATCAGCGTGGCGACGATGTTATTCGGGGCGCTGGTCATCTTCGCCGCCGTCCAGGACGTGCTCAATATGATCTGGGGAGTCCGGCCGGCTCCGGAGTCGGGGCTGTGGTATACGATTCGACGCCGACTTCTGGCGTTTTTGATGATCCTGTTATTCGGGGCCGCTGTACTGGGGACCCTGTTGATCAGCTCCGGGTTGACGATTGCCCAGGCGTTCTGGGTCGACTGGTTCGGTGTCGACCTCGAGATATGGGGGCTCGCCGATCAGGCGGTGTGGCTGGTATTCTTCACCGTTATTTTCGGAATCATCTACAAATTACTGCCCGATGTTCAGATGGCCTGGCGCGATGTGTGGATCGGGGCCTTTATGACCGGCGTCTTATTTTCGGTGGGACTGTACGCCATAAGTAGCTACATCGCCTATTCGGGCGTCGGAACGGTATTCGGGGCGGCGGGGACGTTGGCGGTTCTGCTGGTGTGGATTTACTACTCGTGGATTATCGTGTTGATGGGGGCCGAGATGACGCAGGTCTGGGCCCGGCGGTTTGGAAAGGGGATCAGTCCCGGTCCGAATGCGGTGTTGCGCGTCCGGACGACTGAGTCTGTACGCAGTGAAGCGGTATCCGACAACGGTACCGAAGCCGATGATGAGGACGCTCGCAGTGACAGTTCGGACAATGGCGGTAATGGCGAAGCACAGAGTCCGTCACCGGAGCCCGAAGAGGGAGGTCTATCGGAGGGAGGTCTATCGGAGGGAGGCGACGAATCGGATTCGCGGGGTTGACGAATAAGTGATCGGTTCTCATTGTTGAAACCACGAGGTCGCGGGTTCACTTCCTTACTCCGGTATCCGTTTTGTTTTCATCGACACGTCCATTCTTTGCAGGGGTGACGACGCTGATTTTTTCAGCGGTGCTATTGCTTCCCTGTCTATGTGCGGCGTCGATGGGCGAAGCCGGTGACAACGTCGACGAAGGCTCCTCGGAGTGTTGTCCGGAGACGCAGGACACTGAGTCTGCCTCAAACGGCGGTGACGACGACCAACACGGCGACGATTGCTGTTGCGATGGAGTTTCGACCTGCAGTGACAGTGACTCCAGGACCCTTTCCGGGGTTGACGCCATCCCGTCTACGTTTGAGATGGATCACCAGTTGGAGGGACCGACCTTCTGGCTGACCCCGGATCTGGTTGCCACCCTCTGGCTCGTCGAACGCCTCGCGGCAAATATCGGGTCGTCGACGTCTGTCCCGCCCCCCCTTATCGAAGCTCGGACCGACCGGTCCGACGCCTATCTAGAGCACTCCATTCTACTGATTTGATCGGCACCGGCGAAAGCTGAGTCGCTGAACTGCTGATCTATGCCCTGAACGTATCTTCGTGGGGCTCGACAGCAGCATTGCGACGGGTTTTCGCCGACGTCGATAGACCCCGGCCGGTGTGTTGTGTCGGGCGTCGGTCGACGTCTCCGATGTGCGAGTTCAATTCGCAGGATTCTGGAGGTTTGAGCGCCGCAGCGCGGCGTCGAGCCTCTGTGACCCGGAGTGTCGTTTATGAGCTGGAAATACAATTTTCGACGGAATGTCTGCGGCGTTGTCTGCATGGCGGTCGGTCTGGTCCTAACACCGACCGTCGATGCATCCGATGGCGATGTCGATGCCGATATCGAGGTCGCGGACCGTCTGGCATTAGAGCATAATCAGTCCATTACGGCCTTTGAATCTCGGATCGAGGAATCGAGATATCGGGCGGAATCGATCGAAGGGCGATGGCCGGAGCCGATGGTGGAGTACATGGCGGATATCAGCGCGCCGTGGACGCCGCATACGACCACGGGCCATATGATTCGGCTCATGCAGCAGATTCCTCTGCCCGGCGCCCGCAGCCGCCAGGCGGCGCCGGCTCGCAGTGGCGAAGAAGCGGCCCGGGTCGGACAGGTGGAAGCGCAGGCGGATTTGCTCCGGGATATTCGCCGTGATGCCGTCGAACTGGCCCGGATCGAGGCCCAACTGGAACTCATCGCCGACGAGATCGTCCTGATCGACGATGCGCTGAGTACGGCGGAAGCGGTCGCTCCGTTTGAGGGCGGCGACTACGGCGATTTTTACCAGCTCGAGTTGGCCCGTGAGTCGGCCGTCGATCGCCGATCGCAACTGCGCTCAAATCGCCAGGCGCGGCGCACATCGATGGCGGCGCGGATCGGTGTCGAAAGGAGCGATATCGACGAACTGGAATTTTCGGGGGCCCTTCTCGAAGAGTGGCTCACAGAGGTCCCCGATCGCGACGAGCTCGTTGGATGGGCCCAGCGCACGGAGCCCGAGCTGGCTCGACTGGATGCCGAAGCCGGCATCGCCGCCGCCGAGGTCGAGCGCGTCGACGAGCAGCGCCGACCGTGGCCCAGCGTCATGGCCGGATATTCCAATATGCCGCCGATGTTCGAGATGGACGGGCCGCGCTCTCAGATGTTCCAGCTCGGGGTGTCGATACGCCTTCCGATCTCAGGGGGGCGATACGACGCCGAAGCCTCGCAGTGGCAGGCCGCAAGCCAGGCCATCGAACAGGACCGCAGCCAGACGCGGCGAGAGCTCACAGGTCAAATCGACGAACTTCTCGACGACTGGGAGACCGATCGGGGGCGCCTGCAGCGCCATCTCCAGGAATTGGCGCCCCTGGCGACCGATCTGGCCGAACAGGTGTTAGTGGGAATGGAGGTCGGCGAGCGGACGGCCTCCGATTTCTTGCTGGCACTCCAGCAGGAGATCGAATTGGAGGCGGCGATCATCGATCTGCGCGCCGAACAACT
>CAYUPT010000540.1:0-3226 GCA_964446725.1 uncultured Bradymonadales bacterium
TCGATGGTGCAGTAGCCGTCAAAGCAGGCAGCGCCTTCGGCGCAGGGGTGGTTGCCGTCGCACTCGGCGCCGGGCTGGTAGTTGGGCTGGCAGACGCCGAAGTCACAGACCATCTCGGGGTGGCCGCCGACGTCATCGACGCAATCTGCCGTTTCGCTGCAGGCATCGTAGCACCAGCCGTCGATGCATGTTTCGCCGCCGCCGCAATCGGCGTTGACGCTGCAGTCGTTGCTGTCGGCGATATTGCAGACACCGCCATCACAGGAGTGACTGTAGGGGCAGTCGGCGTCGGAACTGCAGTTGAAGTTGCAGAATCCGCCGACACAATCCTTCTGGAAGCCGCATTGGTCGTTGTTGACGCAGAAGAGATCGACGACCGAGCACGCTCCGTCGATGCACATCTCCGAGGGGCCGCAGTCCTGACTGGTGGCGCAGCTCAGATCGTCGGGTTGCTCGCTCTCACAGATGCCGTCGATGCATTCTTCGCCGCTTCGGCAGTCCGTGTCGCCGTCGCAGGCCAGGCGGCAGCGGCCGCGATTGCAACTGGAGCCCGGTGTGCAGTCGGTATCGGACTGGCAGACGCCGTCGTAGACGCACAAGCCGTCTTCACAGCGCTCATCGGCGGTGCAGTCATCGGCGCTGCTGCAGGAGACGGCGTCATCGCGATCGGGCGGGGAGGGCTCGCCGGTATTGCCGGCGTCATCGGGGATGCCGGCGTCGTCTTCGGTATCGTTGTACGGCGTTTCGTCATCGCCTCCGGGGGCCGGAACCGAGGGATCGTCTTCGGAGACCGGCACACAGAGGCTTCTCCAGCAGATGCCGTCGTCACCGCATTCATCGTCGGACTGGCAACCCGCCGAGCAGGTGCCCTCAAAGCAGACGGCGTCGCGTCCACAGTCGGCGTCGTCGCTGCAACTGACCTCACAGGTGTCGTCGGAGCACACGCCGCTTTCGCCACAATCGGCGTCGTCGGTGCAATCGCCGCCGACGATACAGCGACCCTGCTGGCAGAATTGGCCGCCGGGACACTCAGTATCGGCCGAACACTCGGGCACGCAGTAGCCGTCGATGCTGCAGAATTGCTCCTCGTAACACTGGCTGTCGTCGTCGCAGCGCTGAGCCGGTTCGCAGGCACCGTCGACACAGCTGCGGGAGCGACAATCACTGTCGGCATCACAACTGGTGGTCTCGTCGTCAGGCACGCAGTAGCGGCCGGCCGAACAGATCAGATCGTCGCCGACACAATCACTATCGCTGCTACAGATGGCGGCGCAGGCTCCGCCGCGGCAGACCTCATCACCGTAGCAGTCCTGATCGACGGTGCACTGGTCCGGGCAATAGCTGTCGAGGCAGTCATCGCCATCGACGTCATCCTGGCAACCGGCGCATCCGGTGCCGAGTAGTAGAACCAGCGCGGCGATGAGGCCAATTGCGCGCAGGGAATAGCGCAACAATTCGGGTCGTTGACGCGGGGACGATGGAGATGAGTGGTGCGGCATCATGATGGGGACTCCCGTGTGGGGGCTTCGTTGTAGTAACTGTAGTCGACGTAGTGCGTATGCGCCGTGCCTGCAGTAATCGGAATCTCTGGTCGCAGCGTCTACGGGCCCGATGACGGTACCACGCTATCAGAGACATCACCGGGATTCGACTTGCGCGCCAGCCGTCACGGATGGACGCGCCCTGTGGTGCCACCGATGGTCCCGGTGCGCGGAGGTCGGACCGTCGGTGCCGTCTCGATGGGTTGGACGCCAATGCCCGCAGAATTATTCAAGGACAATGTCGGAACGCCATGGAGCGATGGAGAACTGAATTCGCCTTGTAATCTCTGCAAAGAGGTGTCAAAAAACATGGCGTGTAGCCGATTGTGAAAGGGCGTCGGACGTCCGTCCGGTGCCGGGTTGCGTAGCAGCGACGGTCGATACCGTTGATGCCACGTCCATCAGCAGTGGGCATCCGAGGAGAATTATCAAGTGGAGGCGTCGAGTGGCGTTTTCCCAAGAAGGCAGACACAGGAGAACGTAGATGCGGTTGTACAAAGGACAGATAGATCCGGTGTCCGGAGATCTCCTCGAGGCGATGACCGAGGAGAATGATCTGGAAGTGACGCCGGAAAACATGCCGGAAGTCAAAAAAGATATCGAATCGGTTCTCCGGGAGTATATTCGACTCGACCGAGAGCTCGTCGAACAGGCGAAAGACGACATCTCGCGGGGAGCCCGGGGCAGTATCGGTAAAAAGAAGGCCGAGCTGGCGGAGTCCAAGGGGCTTTCGATTGTCGATGATCCAGTGGGCTATATCGTCAATCAGCTCATCGAGACCTTCTTTCACTCCAATTTTGTCGACGAGGTCTACTCGCTCGATCGGCAGATGCGAGCGAAAATGGCGCCGATCCTCAAGGATTATATGAGCGTCGAAGAGGAGTTGGACGACGAGGTTCGAGACAAGATCAAAAACCTCGAAGAGGGCTCCCAGGCCTGGGATATCGAATATCAGAAGGTGATGGGCAACCTGAAACGAGACAAAGATCTCGAGTAGTGCCGGCACCGTGCTGCGGGCACCGGGGCGTGTCGTGAGCTGCCAGAGACCAGTGGCTCAGGGCGTCCAGGCGGCGGTGGCGGCGCGAATGCGCTGTTCGCGGTGTTCGTCCCACCAATTCGACCAGAATTCATAGGCCGAACGACCGGATCCCCATTCTCGGGGCACCCAGCGACCGGTCCATTCCGACAATAGAAGGTTGACGTTGTAGCGCTTGTAGTCGGCGTCGTGCGTCAGCAGGGGGATCAGGTCGTCGACGGCGTCGAGGTCGTTCCACGTATCGATGCCGTATTCTGTGAGCATATCGAGAAGTGCCCGCCGGCGGTCGGAGTCCAGCTGTCCGGCGCGCTGCTCCCACTGGGCGAGCGCCCGATGGTGTTCGTCGCCGAGCTGGGAAACGGTCCAGTCGAGCCCGAAGCTGGAAGCGGTGATCCGGCGGATCTGAGTGACGATTTCGGCGCGCAACTCCGGGGTCGGTTCGCTGCGAAGGGCATCGGTCAAATCGGCGACGAGCTCCGGTTCCATGCGATGGCGAACGGCGCCAAGGGCCAGTGAGCGCTCGTCGGGGTCGTCGGCGGCGGCGAAACGCTCCATGGCAAGTCGGGTGGTCGACGGGGCGTTCGAGCGGGCCAATGCTCCGTAGAATACGCCGCGTTGTTCATCATCGATGTCGTTCTCCAGAGCGTCG
>CAYUPT010000541.1:0-3218 GCA_964446725.1 uncultured Bradymonadales bacterium
GAAGAAGAGCTCGAAGACGCCGACGATATGGACGCCGTCGATGACATCGACGAATCCGATCTATCGGAAACGGAGTAAGCGACGTTGCTGTCGACCTCATCGCACAGCGCATCGCGCCCCGGTGAGCGATACCATTGATTGATCAGAGCCCGAGGTTCTCGAAGATGTCCCGTCGCCCCTACAGTCGACTCGCAGTGCTCATCGCCCTGGCTGCCATCGTCCCGGGCCTTCTGACTGCCTGTGCCACCGGGGCGACCCTGGAGAGCCAGGCCGAAGAAATCCAGCGAATGAACGACTCCGTCGAAGAGCGAGCCTATCGCTGCGCCCCCCGGGAGCTGGCGACAGCCCAGGCCCACGTCGAATTCGGTCAGTACGAACTCAAAAACGGCAATTTTCGACTCGCCGAACAGCACCTGCGCACGGCGGAAGAACAGGCTCGACTGGCCCGCCGCCTGTCGGATTACGAAGAGTGTGAGCTTCAGGACCGGGAACTGGACATGGCGGTCGCCGACATCGAAGAGGCCGATATCGATCCCGTCGACTTTATGTGGGACTCCGACGGCGACGGCATCCCCGATCACGAAAGCGACTGCCCCCATCAGCCGATCGTCTTTATCGGCGATCCCGAACAGGAAGCATCGGGCTGCCCGAATTACGATGTCTCCGGCGACGGCGTGCCCAACACCGAAGACCACTGCCCGGGGATCGCCGCCGACATCGACGGATTCCCCGGCGAAAACGGCTGTCCGATGCTCGATATCGACGGCGACGGGGTGCTCAACGTCGACTCCCAGTGCCCCTACGAGCCGATGGAGTACATCGGCTTTGGCGACGACGCCGGCTGTCCCAATTACGATGTCGACGGCGACGGCGTCCCCAATATTCTCGACGAATGCCCCTTTGAAGCCGGTCCGGCCGACAACGATGGCTGCCCGGTCGAAGAGGAGGCGCTGGCCGAAGTCCAGGACGACCGCATCGAACTCAACCAGAAGGTCTACTTCGAGACTGCGGAAGCCGAGATTCTGCCCCAGAGCTTCCCGCTTCTAAATGAAGTGGCCCAGATTCTGGAGGACAACGACGATATCGAGATCCGTATCGAGGGTCATACCGACTCCCGCGGAAGCCACGCCTACAATATGAACCTCAGCGAAAACCGGGCCGCCAGTGTCCGTGAATTCCTGATTGATCGCGGTATTCGCGCCGGTCGTCTCGAATCGGAAGGCCACTCCTTTGACCGACCCATCGAGGACAACGCCACGCCCGAGGGGCGGGCCGCGAACCGACGGGTCGAAATTCATATTACCAACCGCTGACGTCTCCCGTCGCATTCGGGGGCCGCATTGAACCACCGGTCTGCCACCATGACGCTATCCCAACCACTGACGTCCCGGCTCTCCTTTCTGGCCGTGTCGGCGCTGATGATCGCCCTTATGGGCGCTGTCATCGCGGCGCCGTCCATCGCCTGGGCCGACGATCCGCAACAACGCATCGACGCCTACCTCGACGAGGCCGAAGAACACTACAACATGTTGTTTTTCGAGGATGCGGTCACCTCCCTTCGAGATGGCATCGACCTCGCCGAGGAGCACGATATCCGCACGTCCCAGGTCGCGGAATTGCACATTTTTCTGGGACTGATACGCCACGCCGATGGCGATGATGGGCTGGCCGAAGATGCCTTTGTCGACGCCCTGGAAATCGACCCCGACATCACCGTCGACTCGTCGTACCAGACGCCGGCCGTCGATGAATTGATGGCCCAGGCCCGCCAGCGCGCCGAACCGCCCCCGGAACCGGAGCCGGAGACCGAACCCGCCGACGATGTGCCGGATCCAGAAATCGATTCTCCGCCGCCAGAAGAGGACGTCGATCCACTGACCCACGAGCCGATCCAACGCGCCGACGCCGGAGAAGTACTGACCGTAGAAGCCGAAATCCCGGCCGACCTTCCAGTCTTTCGCGTCCATCTGCATCAGCGTCGCTACGGCGAAGACGACTTCACGCAAAGTGAAATGGAGCCCACCGACGCCACCGGATTTTCCTACCGCCTCGACGGCACCGATGTGCGCACCAGTCAGATCGAGTACTTCATCACCGCCATCGATCGGACCGGCGAAGTCATCGCCGAATCGGGACGGCGTACCCGGCCCCATCGCATCGCCGTCATCGGCGACATCGACGACGATTCCGAAACGCACACCGAAGACGACGCCCCGACCGCCCCGGATGTCCCCGACGATTTCGATCCCACCGGCCCCTATGCCACGGCGACACTGGGCACGGACATCGGCTTTTTGCCCGGCGGCACACCACCGACGGCCAACCACCAGCGCACCGTCTCTCCCGGACTCAGTCCCGCCTTTGCTCACACCTTCGTCGATATCGGCTGGCGCATCAGCGAATACAACAATGTCGGCATGTACTTTCGCTGGCAATTTACGCCTCACCAGGACTTCGATCAGATCCGCGAGCACGGCGAGGGGTCCATGGACCATATCTCAACCGATGCCGCCTTCTGGGAGCATCGCGACGAGTGCTTCGGTCTCGGGCTACCCGGTGACTGCATGCTCGGTATTCGCTACCAGCGCATGCTTTCGACGGATATCCCCGAGTTCTACTCCTCGGTTGGAATGGGGATCGGCCGGGTTCGCAACTGGCTTAAATTGCGCCAGTTGACCGACTCCGACGATCCGGATCCGGCCTGCCAGGGACGCGAGACCTTTCAGGACGCCAACGCCGGAGAGTACTGCGAGTTGCGCGATACGGTCCGCACCGGCTGGGCACATTTCGGTGTCGGCGGCGGCATGTATATTCCGGTCCACGACAACCTCGATCTGGTCGCCGACTCCTACCTGATGGTCCTGGTGCCCGATACCTCGGTCAATCTCGATATTAATCTCGGGATCCGCTACCGCCACTAATCGCCCGTGACTGCCGGTGGATCGGCGGGCCATCAATTTTCTTGATCCCACCGACACCGGTGCTATCCTGAGTTCGAACTCAGAAGCCCGGCCAATAGCCACGGATGGCGACCAGTGTTTCGGGAGTATTTTCGCGATGTCTTCTATGTATTTGCGACAATTGATGACCTGTGTGATCGGCGTTGTGTGTCTTTTTGTTACAACAACCGCCGCCGCCCACCCCGGCGCGATGTGGGGCATCGACGTCGACAGTGTCCTGAACGTCCACGACCAGGCCCGGGTGCTCCATCACCAGGA
>CAYUPT010000542.1:0-1817 GCA_964446725.1 uncultured Bradymonadales bacterium
CAGCAGCTGCCGGATGGTCACCGCCGAAGGGGCCTATCCGTGTCCGATTTTGATCGAGGAAGAAGACGCCCGGATGGGCGACACCCTCGATGACGCGCTGGAAGATATCGAACTCGATCATTCGGCCTGCTATACCTGCTACGTCGAGGGCGTGACCTGTCGGACCTGATCGGGTTTATCGCCGCTTCCTCCCTCGAATACCGACTGAAATACCATGAACCACAACGATGGACTTCCGTCGCCTGTCGACACCGGCCGCTTCGCCGTCTTCGGTGGCATCTACAACAACCACCTGAGCCTTCGAGCCACCCTCGACGACGCCCGCCGACGCGGTGCCGGGGCGCTGTTTTGTCTGGGCGATATGGGCGGCTTTGGCCCCCATCCCGACCGGGTATTCGGGCCACTTCGCGACAGCGACGACGTCTTTGTCATGCAGGGCAACTACGATCACTCGGTGGGCAATCGACTCGATGATTGCGCCTGCGGCTACACCGATCCACGGGACAATAAATTTGCCCAGATAAGTTACGATTACACGCTGCGCAATACATCGGATGTCCACAAGGACTGGATGCGCGATTTGCCGACGGAGTTTCGGTGTCGGTGGGCCGACAGGTCAGTGTTGATGGCCCACGGTTCGCCGCGCCGGGTCAACGAGTTTTTGTGGGAGTCGACCTGTTCGGACGTCTTTCTGGAATACCTGCTCGAGGAGCACGACGCCGATGTCCTCTTTGTGACGCACACCGGGATCCCCTGGAAGAGGCGCCTCGAAAGCGGTCGTTTGGTGGTCAATGTGGGCGCAATTGGACGTCCGGCCAATAATGGCGGCACATCCGTCGACTACGCGATGGTCGATGTCGATGCGAGTGGGGTCGATGTGTCATTTGTCGAGGTCGACTACGATTATCGACAACTCGCAGAGCAGATGCGGGCCGAGGATTTGCCCGACGAATTCGTGGAGACGATTACCACCGGATGGTGGACGACCTGTCTGGAAATTCTTCCCGCCATGGAGCGGTCACGCGGAAAGTATTGAAGTTGTTTTAATCATCATCGTCGCGGAAAAATAGTTTGGTTCGCGAACCACCTCGGACACGGACCGTCTTGGTCTCCGACATCTGGCCGTCTTCGTATTGGACCTGTACTTCGTGTCGGCCGGGGTCGACGTTGACCGTTCCCGGGGTGCGTTCGTCCATGTCGCGACTACCGACATAGATATCGCCTCGGGGGCGGGAATAGACGGTGATTCGACCATCGTCATCGTCGTCGTTGCCATCATCGCGGCTGCGCTCGCGGCGTTCGGCCGGAGCGGCGCGAGCACGGCGCTGCGGTTCGCGCTCGCGATTCATGCCCGATAGCTCCACCATCAGCAGCCGTTCTTCACCGGGGCGCAATTCGATTTCATAGACGCGCTCATTATCGCCCATCTCGACGGTGATCAGGTGGGGTTCATAGGCCGGAAGTTCCATCCCCCGGTTTTGTAGATCGTCGGAGTACGCCGGGTAGTCCTCTCCATTGATGTCGACTTCGGCCTGCGAAAAATCGGTGACGACGACGATGGTTCCCGTCGGCTGGTAGGCATCTGAGCCTCCGGGCGAAGGCTCGGCGGGTTCCCGGTGTGTTTCGGCCATGGCGTCGTCTGACGCATCGACATCTTCGGCATTCCGCTCTTCGTCGGGGAACTCCTCTGAGGGCTCTCCGGCCGGCTCCAGGATCTCCCAGTCATCGGTGATGTCGAGGTCGTCCCAGTCGATCTCTGTATCGTCGGTGGATGGGTCGGCGGACGGAGTGTCCCGGGCTTCTTCGGCATAGGCGGC
>CAYUPT010000542.1:1827-3216 GCA_964446725.1 uncultured Bradymonadales bacterium
CCATCGTCGGAGGCTGTTGTGTCGTCCGGCGCGTCGAGGTTATCGCGAACGTCGAATAACAGCACACCTGCCGCGCCGAGGCTGATTGTGGCAATGGCGCACAGGAGAACCGGAACCGTCGTTTTTGCTGTCAAACGTTTCATAACAACCATTGGAACGGGATCTTAGACGCCGGAGCCGCGAAGTAGCCCCGGTGCGGGTACGACGCATCATCGTAAATATGGGGCAGAAATTACAACCGAAAAGTGGTGCCGCGATATTTCCCGGAAGAGCAGATCGAGGGGCGATGAGCGTACTTGAGATATCAGGGGCAGGGGCCGACTTCGAAAAATAAGAATGGATGCAGACCCGGCAGGCGCTCGGGTTCGGAGTCGGGTCCCTGAGATTGAAGTGGTGTGGCGCTCGGATTCCGAGAATCCGCAAATACAGTGTATTCACCTGGCTCGCCCTCATCGCGGTCGCCGCCGTTGGTCATGAGGCATTCTCCGGAGGCGACGCTCAGGGAGGTATCGACGGCAGTGGAGTGCCAGTCGAGGGACCCGTCGACAACCTCCAGGACAAAGAGATCGCGCATGGCGACGGTGGTCTCTGTCTGGTCCGACAATTGAATGGTCCAGGTGTCATCGGCCAGCCAGTTGAGGACACTGTCGTCGTCAATCAATTCGTCGAATTGAAAGGCGACGCTCCATTCCGTGCCGCGCTGGAGCTGTAATTCCGCTCCGTCTTGAGTGGAGCGGAGAGTGGCATCAAAGCGCTCTGTTCCGGGAGTCTGCCGATCGATCGACAGGGCGGGGCGTTCGTCGACATTGATGACCAGCGGTTGTCCAAGTCCAATCTGTTGGCCCTGCCACAGATCGTCGTCATCTCCTGTCAATTCAGCTTCAAAACGGAGCTCCTCGACGGTGATTGCTGCCTGCGTAGGTGGTTCGGTGCCGTCGTCGACGGCCAGTGCGAAATTCAGGGAATCGATATGATAAGCCGTCGTGGCCTCCTGGTTGGTGGCGTCGATGCGCTGTTCAAAGAGGGGAGCACCGGCGGCGACATCGAGTCGGGTGCCATCGGTGTGGAAGCGAAGGGGGCGAATGGAGCGCAGTCGGGTGGTGGTGCGCTGCTGCGGACCGACCTGGAAGGACCACTGAAGTCGGCCCGACCAGTCTGTCGACTCGCTGCTGGTCGGTGAGGAATCGTCGCCCTCTGCGGGAGCGGAGCCGTCGATGGCTGCGCGACGCCGGGCATCGCCGAAGGCATCGGCTGTATCGGAGATGTCGATGTCTACGAGCGAGCGAGTTCTGGAGGCGATCCACTCCAGCGGTTGGTGGCGATCGTCTCCAGAGGACAGGGCGATGCGAAATTCGTCGGGCGTCGGTGAAGTCACGTGCAGGCGGAGTT
>CAYUPT010000543.1:0-3192 GCA_964446725.1 uncultured Bradymonadales bacterium
AGATAGGCAGGTCGGTACAGGCGGCGAGGCGCCAGTGGCGGCGGCGTCCGGATTGGTCCGGATCGAAGTGGAGGCGCAGGGCGGAGTCTGCGTATTCGGTGTGCAAAAGATTATGGAGCGCGGCGGCCGTCGATGCGTCTTGATTGCCCAGTGGTGTGGTCAGTCGCAGGATGTGGGTTCCGGTGGCGGCGATAAATCGGATGTCCACCTCGACCGGTTGTTTGCGGCGCTTTGTGTCGGCCGACGAGCCGGCTCGTCTGGTGTCGTCACTGCGGCGAGCGACGGCCATCTCTGTGAGCGCTGGAAGTCCCCGGATGCCGTCGTGGTCGGTGGTCGAAAATCCATCGGCGACGGCTTGGGTGAGCGGAATGTCGTCTTCGAGTCTTCGAAAGGTCGATGCCAGCCAGTCGGCGAGTTGTTTCGCCGACGGGTGCGGCGTTGGACGGAGCGCCTTGAGGTAGCGCCCTTTTTCGAGGTGAGGGGCAACGGGAAATGGCGTCGTGTCTTCGGCGTCTAACTGGGACAGTTCGTTCAGAAGTTGGTGAGCTGTCTGATCGGCGCGTTCATCGAGGGCCAACCGGAGTTCTTCGGAGACCGAAAGGCCCTTGTCCATCAAGGGTTGAACTTCAAGTTTTCGCTTCAGCACTCGTGCGACCTGTTGTTCGTCGATGGTTTTGGCCAAAAAGGGATACTCAATGTGGAGTTGTCCCTCCTCGTCCTGCGGTGTCGTGTCGTCGCGAAGAGCGCGATGAACCTTTGAGAAATAGCGGTCGATGCGGCCGCTTCGCTGTTCGACATCTCCGGGGTTGGCGACCATGCCGAAGTGCCAGACGCGCCGACAGGACATGTGGAGGTCGACGCCTTCGCGAAAGACGTCGGTGGCGACAACGAAGTCCGGAAAGAAGGGGGCGTTGAATTTGACGATCACAGGGTAGCGAGAACTGGTTCCACCGGTGGCGCCCAGGGCCGGTTGCTGGCGGTCGAAGTCCTTCCAGCGCGACTCGGCATATAGCGGCGTATCGGAGTCGAGTTGACCGCCGGCCAGGGTCTCCAGCGCCGATCCCTGTTCGAGCAGTGATTCGATGCGGTAGCGGGTCCGTACGCCTTCGTCGCCAAAGATGATGTCGGCGAGATGATGGGCGACGTTTTGGGCATCGGCTCCGCCGGCTCGGTCGTATGCGACAAAGAGATGCAAAACGGCATCGGAGACGCGGAAATTCTTTTCGACGAGTCGTTTGATGAATTCCCGGTATTCGAGCCAGGAGTCGGGCGGTTCATCATAAGGTGGGTCGCCGCGCAGGAGAGCGACGAGTTTCAGCTCCCGTTGTTTTTCGGTGGCGATGTCCCAGAACGAGCGGTGCACGAGCGCATCGTCGATGTAGTCGTCGAACCGGCCGGTACTGTCGCGGGACTCATCGAGCTCGCATCGGTGGCCGTGGATCTCGCGGTGGATGCGAAGGAGTTCCGAGACCAGCCGGTTGTCCGGATACAGCGATGACGCCCGGAGCAATACGAGTTGGTACAAAAGGGTCCGGATACGCGATGGTTTCGCACTTTGGTTGCTCGCAAAATAGCGGGTATTTTCGCCGCGTTCGGCGTCGGTGCGGTCTCGCTGCAGTACGGCGTGAAAGGTAGCGCGCACCGAGGCGTCGCAGACGCGGTCACAGAATTGGTGGTATTCTTCGTCATCATCGGCACGATTCGCTGGCGCGTGGAGTTGGCGAAATAGCAGGCGAACCAGATTCTCCTCGAAGACCGGCGCCAGCGAATTGTCGGCGACAAGTCGGTTAAGAAGCCTCTCGCCGGGAGTCAACTCGTCGGTGCTGCGGCTCATTACGTCCAGAACTTTGGATTGGGCGACGGCGTCGTCATCGCGCTGGTCGTCGGGGCTATCGAGTGCGGCGTCCTCGAGCTCCTTGCCGAGTACGATGTCGGCGTAGGTGCGAAATTGCTCGGCAGTTTCAAAGCGGTCGAAATCAAAGCGAGGCCCGACGCGGCGGCGAATGCGTTCGGCGCCGATCTGGTCGGATAGACGGCGCAGTGTCACGTCGTCATAAACCCGGCAGATGCGCCGGGTCAGTTCTCGGACTGAGGCCAGACGGCGAACGAAGATGAGGATTTTCTCGGGGCGATCCGATTCGAAGGACTGGCGGGCCGCGTCATCTACAAGGCGCTGTTTGGGATGCGGCGGCAGTCCGGAATCCGTGGCCCGACCAAATTTCTCGGCGATCTCACTGAGGACGCGGTGGTCGGGGGCGACGGTGTCATCTTCGGCCTCGTAGTGAGTGGAAGGACTGGAGTCATCGCCGGTGTCGTTGTCGCCGCCATCGTCGTCGAGGTCGGAGGGTTCGTAACTCTCGAAGGTCTCCAAAAATCCGACTTCGAGCTGGGTGCCGACGCTGTCGCGATCGAGAGCCGACTGGAGTTCGCGCTGGACATAGGCGACGAAGAGTTCGTCGAGGACTCGCCGGGGCGATAGATCGTCGCGCTCCCAGACCACTGGTTTTTCGCGTCGATAGTCGTACTTGGAGTGACCCGCCAATTTGCGGAGTCGACGGACCATGACGCGTTCCAGAAAGGTCTGGCGTTGTTGGGAGTTGCGTTCGGCCACCTCGAGCGCCTCGGTCGAGGCGTAGGAGAGCTGGCGGTAGATGTCGCCTTCACTGCGATGGGCGGGAGTTGCGCTCAACAACAACAGCCGCGGCGGAGCTTCGAATTGTTCATCGACATCGGCGGCGTCGGTCCACGGATAAAAGCCGAGTAGCGTGTTGAGGACCTGGGTGCGGATATTGGAGCCCTTGTTGCGCAGCTTCTGTGCTTCGTCGACGACCACCAGATCAAAGCGCGGAAGCAGTTGGGCCATCTGGCGAGCGACTTCGACATTCTGTTCGGTTGAGCCCTCGAAGTGCTTTTCGGGGGACTTCGTGGGGTCGACGTAGAGTCCCTCGCCGCGAAGGGCTTCGCTGATTTCGCGGCCGCTTCGAGGCTGGTCGGAGTCGAGGACGCCCAGTGATCGGGCGACCCAGGAGTACGACGACAGACGTGTCAAGAACAGCTGGCGTGGATTGCGACAGACCTCCTTGCCGAGTTCGACGAGGTTTTTGCAAAAGCAACGCGGATGGACCGGGCGGTCCAAAATCGGGTCTTTAAGGCGGTTGTCTGCGAGTTGAATATTGGTGGCCACGAAATTTC
>CAYUPT010000544.1:0-3183 GCA_964446725.1 uncultured Bradymonadales bacterium
ACCCTCCGTCTATCTTTCCCTACCCGACGCTCTTCCGATCTATGGCCGGGCCAGTGGCAACGCCCTCAAAGGTATACGAGATATAGGCGCCGGTGGCGCCACTGACGGCGCCCAGCCCCATGGCCCAAGCGGCGACTCCGACGAGTCGTCCCGACAGATAGCGCCCCGCCGACGGCGGGATGATCAGCATCGCCGCCACCAACACGGCCCCGACGGCCTGAATCGAGACCACGACGGCCACCGACAGCGCTGCCAGCAATCCGATCTCAAGCCCTGTCGTATTGAGTCCAGCCGAGCGCGCGAATTTTTCATCGAAGGTCATCAGCGCCAGCGGCTTAAAAAAGAGGAGCACCAACCCACAGAGCACACCGCCGATGACTGCGAGCACCGTCAATTCGCCGGGGGCAATGGCCGCCGCGTCGCCCCATAAAAATTGCTCGAGTCCCGCCTGCTGGCCGGTGGCCGTCTGCTGGATGTAGGCCAACATGACGACACCGATGCCAAAAAACACGGACAGAACGATGCCGATTGCAGCATCGGAGCGCACGCGGGGACCGCGACTCAACACCCCGACCGTCAATGCACCGATACCGCCGCTGACAAGGGCTCCCACGAGCAAGGCGACCGGATGCTGATAGCCGACGATGAGAAAGGCGGCGGCGACACCGGGAAGTGTGGCGTGACCGGTGGCGTCGCCGAGAAGCGAAAACCCGCGCAACACCAAAAATGTCCCGACCAGCCCGCAGACGACGCCGACGAGTACCGACGCCCCCATGGCGTACATGGCAAAATCGTACTGAAACAAGACTACTCCAACTGCGTGACGCGGTGGTGAATCGTGACCCGGTGCTCGCCCACACCTGAGATTATTCGGATACGATGGCGACCCGCCCGCCGTAGGTGGCGCGCAGGTGGTGTTCGCTAAAGGTCTCTTCGGTCGGTCCGGCGGCGATGAGTTCGGTATTGAGCAATACGACCTGGTCGAAGTACTGGCGCACCGTCATCAGGTCGTGGTGGACGACGATGACCGTCTTGCCGCCGTCGGCGAGCTGTCGAAGCACATCGATGATCGCCGTCTCCGTGGCAGCGTCGACGCCGGCAAAGGGCTCGTCCATCAAAAAGAGCTCGCCGCCCTGAGCGAGGGCCCGAGCCAGAAAAACGCGCTGTCTCTGGCCTCCCGAAAGCGCGCCGATCTGGCGATCGGCGAGATCCGAAATATCGACGGCCTCCATGGCGTCCCGGACGCGGTGACGGTCGTCATCGCCAAAGAACCACCCAAAGAGTCCCGCCGAATTGTAGCGACCCTGTTCGACGACCTGCCGGGCGGTGATCGGAAAGTCCCAGTCCACATCGCCGCGCTGAGGGACATAGGTCAAGTCTCCCCGTTTATTCTGGGCCGGACCTCCGGAGATGGTGATGACTCCCGAATCGGGCGTCTTGGCGCCGACGATGGCCTTGATGAGCGACGACTTGCCGGCGCCGTTGGGACCGACGATACCGGCGACACAACCGTTGGGAAGTGAGAAGCTGACGTCGTCGACGGCCAGTGTATCGCCATAGGAGACGGTCAGATGGTCGACGCGAAGTGCTGCCGTATCGCTCATACATCGTCCCCGATTGCCGAGTCGCTGTCATCGATTCGGCCGCCGTCAAACGCCACGTAGTCCCCTTCTAAGGCGTCGGTGATCATCTCGACGTTGGCCTGAACCATGCCCACATAGGTATGTGCATCGGAGTCGGCGGGCCCCACACTGTCGGAGTACAGCGGTCCCCGTTCGTTGACCCCGGTCTCTCGCGCCACCTGCTCGATGAGCCGGGAGTTGACGGAGGTCTCGGTAAAGACTGCCGGCGCCCTTCGCTCCTCGACGAGGTCGACGATATTGGCCACATCGCGCTGACTCGGCTCCTGTTCGGTGCTCATCCCCTGGACGGCTTCGACGTCGATATCGTAGGCCTCGCCGAAGTAATTGAATGCATCGTGGCTGGTGATCAGCACCCGCTGGCTGTCGGAGATCGTCGCCAGTTGCTCGTCGACCCACCCGTGGAGTTGTTGAAGAACTCTATCGTATTCGTCGTGGCGGTCGGCCACTCGCCGGGCCACGTCCTCGTCGTCGCTCAACGCCATCAATCCCTCGGCGACTTCCCCGGTGACCTGGCGCCACAATTCGACATCAAACCAGATATGAGGATCGACGGCCCCTTCGACGCGGAGTAGATCACTGTCGTCGATGGCGTCGCCACCGACGATGACGGGCCGATCGCCACCGGCGTTTCGCACCAGATTTTCCATCCAGCCCTCCAGGGTCAGCCCGTTCATGACGACGGCGTCGCTCTGTGCGACGAGGGCCGCGTCATCGGGCGTGGGCTGATAGACGTGGGGGTCGGCGCCGACGTTGACCAGGCCGTGGACCCGAAAATCATCGCCGCCCAGCTGTCGTACGGTATCTTCGAGAATCGTCGTGGTGACGACGACATCGATCTGATCATCGCCGGTAACGTCACCGCCATCGGTATCGCAGCCGGTGGCAGCGGCGATGAGCACCGCCACCAATCCGGCGATCATCAAACGTTGAACTGTACTGCTCACGTGGTCCTCCGTCGGAATTAGCCTATCTTGACTTCCGACTTCAGTGTAGCCACGAAATTTGTTTAGGCAACCCTAAAACCCAATCCCCCGGCATATGCCGGACTCGATTCGACCTCCATAAGCGACGCGACTGGTACTCCCCCCCGACAGTGACAGATCAGACATCCAGGGTACTTGGACGGCCGGCGAGTCCGCTCTTGTAGCGCAATTCGAGGTACTCCTCGGAGTGCGCCATCTCCACCAGGTCGGCTACGGAGTCCTGATTCCGAAGGCGTTTCTGAGTCGCCTCGTCGTCGAGCGGCATCGTCCAGCCCGACAACCGGAGAAGGCTTCGGGCCGCCGCCGCCAGATCGCCGCTCAACAACAATCCGGCCCGGGCTGCAAAGACTTCGAGGCGCCGTCCCCAGGCCTCGCAGTGGCATTGGTCGAGGTCGCGCTCGCAGTGGTCGACGGCCTGGACGATGGCGCGCCGTTTATTGAGATCGAAGGGGCTCGAAACCCGATCGGCCATCTGTTGACTGGCCACATCGACGCGTTCCGAGAAGCCCTCGTCGGTCTGTCGATAGATCACGCCCTCGATGAGGTGCCATACCTGA
>CAYUPT010000545.1:0-3166 GCA_964446725.1 uncultured Bradymonadales bacterium
AGTATCCGCGACGAGGTTTACGGACTCCACGACATCGAAACCCACACCGTCACCGGTCGCATCTTCGACGACGCCACCGGTGAGGCCGTCGGTGAACACGCCAGTATCTTTATCTACGAAGCCAGCGACGGAAGCTGCGCGGCCGACGACGAGCCCTATATCGTCAACCAGGCCTTTACCAATGCCGACGGCTACTTCGAGTTTCAGCTCCCCTCCGGCGACTACTGCTACCGCACCCAACACTACGGTGACACCGCAGACTTCGAGTCCTTTGCCGTCGACGACCAGCCCGTCCAACTGCAGGCCACCGCTCCCGGTCACGCCTACGTCGAGGCCTTTATCACCGACCACACCGGCAATCCGATTCCCGCCAAAATGACCATTGTCGGCACCTATGAGCCCCGACCGGATATGCAGACCCGCGACTTTCTCTTCGACCTCAGCGTCGGCGAACGCTGGCGTACCAGCGAATCCGTCGACATCGATCCCGACGACGGCTCCGCCGAATTTATTGAAACCATCGAGTTTTCCTCGGCCGACGGACGGGCCTCGGCACCGGTCACGCCCGGCGAGTACACCGTCTACTTCAGCCGCGGATCCGAATACGAGTTGGTCGAACAACAGATCGAGGTCAGCGCCGGCGACGTCGCGACACTCAACGCCCAGGTCGAGCGGCTCTACAATCCCGATGGCTACCTCAGCGGCGACTACCACATGCACGCCGAGGGCTCGATCGACAGCGGACTCGACTACAACGACCGAGTCATCAGCATTGCCGGTGAAGGCGTGGAAGTTGTCGTCTCCTCCGACCACAACTACATCGCCGATTACACCCCCTACATCCACCGCAATAACCTGCAGCCCTTTTTGCGCTCTATTGTCGGACTGGAGTTGACGACCATGGAGGCCGGTCACTTCAACGCCTTTCCACTGCGCCAGGACGTCACCTCCCAGAACCGGGGGTCCGTCGCCTGGCAAAACGATCCCCCGGACCAGATTTTCGATCGCCTCCGCGATACCGACTTTATCGGCACCGAAAACACCGTCATTCAGGTCAATCATCCCCGCGACAGCATCCTCGGCTACTTCAGCCAACACAACGTCGACGCCCTCAGCGGTGTCGCCGAATTGCCGATCAACGCCCTGGATGACGGCGCCGGGCCTCAGGACCGCGCTCTGGCGGCCGCCGCCAGTCCCAGTGGTCCGGCCTTCGCCCAGCGCGGTATCGACGGCGAAGAAACCACCTTTAGCTACGATTTCGACGCCATCGAGATCTTCAACGGCAAACGCATCCACCTCATCCACCACTTCCGGATGCCCGATCACAGTGAACTCAGCGACGACGATCTCGACTTCTTTCGCGATGACGACGAAAACGGCGATGAAAACGGCGATGACGACGACCTGGACATCCCGGAAGCCGGTACGATCCTGTGTGACGGCGACGATGTCGCCTATCCGGGCGGTCTCGATGACTGGTTCAATTTCCTCAACTACCGCCGCCCCGGCGACGGCGATGAACCCGGCGACTACCGCAAATACACGGCCACCGCCAACTCCGACAGCCATCACTACGGCTCACCGGACGACCCGGAACCAGGCTTTCCCAAAAACTACTTCTGGGCCGGCCACAACGACCCGCAAAACCTGCGCCCCGGCGAACTTTCGCAGGCCCTTCACGACAATCACAATATCGCCACCAACGGACCCTTCGTCACCTTCTCGATCAATGACGAGCCCGTCGGCTCCACGACCTCTACCGACGACGGTCAGGTCACCATCGACGTCACCGTCAAAGCTGCCGACTGGGTCGTCGGCGACGAGGGATTGACCCTCGATGTCGTCGCCAACGGCGAGCGCATCATCGAAGACATTCCCGTCGAGCTTCAGGACTACCGATGGAACGACCAGATCGAGATCGACCTCGACGACTACGATTTCCTCCATCACGCCGACGGCGGCGACATCCGCGACACCTGGTTTCTCGTCGAGGTCACCGGCGACAACAATATGTTTCCCGTCGTCCAACCTGCCGAAATCCCGATGGTCCCCTTCGATGAGGCCCTGGGATCGATTGCCGAGCCCTTTGGCTTTGGAGATACGCCGGAATCGCTGGCTCCCAGCGAAATTACCGACATCCATCCCATCGCCTTCACCAACCCGATCTGGGTGATCGACAACGAAGATGGCGAAGGGCGCACCGAATTCGAGCCCCCCGAACCACCGGTCGCCCAATGCGTCGACGACAGCTTCCAGGCCGGTCAACTGACGGCCCCCGACCACGAAGAACTCCCCTTCGGCGAGCGACGTCTCGACGCCCGGAGCATCGAATTGCACCACGACCACCCAAGCCTCATCGAACGCGAGCAGGGAGAACTTCGCGACGTTCGATCCCTATTTAATCACTGGCACGACCACTGAGAATACACGATGTTCAAGCGCCATCTTCTCGTTGTATCGTTTGCCGCCGCCGTCGCCATCCCACTGGCATTGCTGAGCCCCCGACCGGCGGCGGCACACGACTTCGAACCGCAGCGCGAGTTGTTGGTTCAGGTCTTCGACGAGCACGTCGACATCATGGTCGTCTACACCGAGGCCCCCGGCGAGCGCTCCAACTTCTTTACCGCCCAGTTCGGCTTTGACGCCGACGGCGAACTCGGCGAGGCTCTCGATATCCTGGCCCGCCGCGCCATCCTTCCGAGAGTGCTGGACGGACTCGAATTCGAGGTCGTCGGCGAACAACCGGAGACCGGCGAACCCCAGGTCGAGCTTCAAGACGGCGACGGGCCGCTGCGCGCCGCCGCCTACGTCCGCTACGACCTGGAGCCGCTGGGCGACGGCGACACGCGCACGGTCATCATCCGCGCCGAAGATCGCTCCTTTTTGCCCACCGACACCCTGGTCTATCCCGGTGGCGAGTTAGTGCTCGCCGACGACGAACAGACCGGCGAAGGCGATGCCGCCGCCAGCTTCACCTTGCTGCGCGACGACGAGTACTCCATCAATTTCGCCCTTCCCTGAAAGACCGCGACTCCCGCACCACGGCACCCATCCGGGCCTAAAGGAGGTGGCTGAGCGAAGTCGGAGGGGGCGACGTGGGATCAGAGATTTGCGTCGACCCCATCGACTGCTCGTTACACTTCACTCGCAGCCACTTCCCCGCTCG
>CAYUPT010000546.1:0-3154 GCA_964446725.1 uncultured Bradymonadales bacterium
AGTTTGCGATTGGAGGCTGGAAGGACGACCCCACCGGCCTTGAGGCGGTGGTGAGCGAGTTTGGAAATAGCCGGCCGGAGGCCTTTTATCGGGGCCCATCCCTTGGCGGTCACTTCTGAGCGAGCAATTCGTCGAGCAGCGCCAGGCCCTGGGCGATGATCTGGTCGTTTGTCCAGTCGGCGTCGGGGCGTTGAGCCGTCTGCTCGTCGGCGCGAAGCGGTTCGTAGGCGTTGCCCCGGTAGACGTCGTCGATGCGGTCGTCGATGGCGGCCCGGAGTGTTCGGGTCCCGTCGGTCTGCTCTCCGTTTTGTAGCTGCAACAGCCATCGGGCGAGGACCGCCGGCGGGTCGTTATCGCCGGCAATGGTCTCAAGGTCGAGATCGGGGGTGGTATGGCGCCGGACGGCGTCGACGTCGGCGGTCACGCCCTCGAAGTGCAGTTGGAGGTCGCCGACAATCGCCTCGCTGCGCTCTTGGAGTCGGCGGTGAAGCGATGTGCGTCCGGTGTACTCCAGCCGGTAGATCAGCCGTTGGATGTGGTCGAAGGAGGTGGCGATATTGCGGAGGTCGTTGCGAATGGTAGTGGAGACGGTCTGGCGAAAGGAGTCGTCGGTGGCGCCTTTGAGGTCGACGCTCAGGTTGCGGTACCGCAGTGAGGCCAGTGGGAGCTGAGTGAAATCGACGCGACCATCGGCGGCGATATCGACGATCCAGGGCCCGTGGACGCCGGTTTCTCCGGGGTCGAGCGGCTGCGGCGATCCCGGATACAATGCGGTGCGACCGGCGCCGATATCGAGGGTGTGCGGCCGGTGGATATGGCCCATCAGCCAGGTGTGGACACCCGAATGGGCGAGCGCGGAGGACGCGACGGGAGCGTAGGAGCTATCGGGGCGGTCGACTTCGCCGTGCAGCAGGCCGACGGTGGGGATGTTATCTGTAGTGTCGACATCGAGGCTCGCAAGCGGGGAGTCGGTGACGTGGCGATCGGGGTAAGACCATCCGACACAGCGGATCGGTTCACTGTCGGTGTCGACGATCTGGTGCTCCCAGGTGCCGCCTCGTCCGAGCAGGGTAAACGCCGTGTCATCCAGAGCGTCGGCCAACTCGCCGAGGACATCGTAGTCGTGGTTTCCGGCGACGGCGACGGCGGCAATCGAGGCTCGGTGGAGTCGACGGATGCCCTGCTCGAGGGGGCCGAGTGCCTCGAAATAGCGGTTTTTTCGGTCCACGACGTCGCCGGTCAGCGCCAGGGCATCGACGTTGCGCTCGATGGCGGCGTCCACGGTTCGAAGCCACACCTCTGTCGGCGAGTGGGCGCCGGTGTCGACGCCACTCGGGTGGCGCCCCAGGTGGATGTCGCCGGTACACAGAATGGAGATTTCACTCGATGAGCTCATCAAAAGTCGAGGTCGACGTTGTAGTTGTCGTAGACCGGCGTCAATTGGTCCTCGATGAGCCTCCGGGCCTCGTCGAGGTCGACGTCGCCGGCGTCGTCGACACCGTCGCAAAGCGATGCCAGCAGTTGCTTTTGGATCTCTCCGGCCTCGAAGGCGGCGCGATAGTCATTGGTGCTGTACATCACCATCGCATAGCGCGACCGATAGATGTCGGCAAAGCGCTGTTCGATAAGCGACTCCACCTCTTTTTTGAGCAGGAAATCATCGTCAGCGACTTTGTCGCCCATTTCGACGGCGTTTTCCAGGGCCATGTCGGCGATGGCCTCCGTATTGGTCTTGCGGCGCTCAAAAAAGGCGTGGAAGACCGACTCGAAGTCGTCTGCGCCGTCGAGTAATTCGTCGAGCACCAGGCAGTCCTCGAGGCCGCAATTGAGGCCCTGCCCGAAGAAGGGGACGATGCCATGGGCGGCATCTCCAACCAACAGGGCGGTGCCGTCGAGGTACCAGGGTTCGGCGCGGACCGTGCCCAGCCGTCCCGTGGGATTGTCGAGAAATTCGTCGACGAAATCGCCGAGCAGTGGCGTGGCATTCGGGTAATAGCGCTCAAAGAAGTTGCGGACCGACCGGTGATCGTCGAGGCTCTCAAAGCTCTCCGGGCCACTCCGGTCGAGATACAGGGTGCCCGTAAAACTGCCGTCCAGATTGGCGAGGCCCATCAAAAAGTGGTCGCCGCGCGGCCAGATATGCAGTGCGTCCCGGTCGAGCGCCCAGGAGCCGTCGTCGTCGGCGGGAAAGAGCAGTTCTTTGTAGCCCCAGTCCATAAATTCGACGGATTCGTCGATTTCGCCGGCCTCCACCAGGGCCTGTCGAAGCACAGACGGGGCGCCGTCACAGCCGAAGACGACGTCGAAGTCGACGGTGGTCGGCCCGTCGCCATCGGCGGTATCGACCCGGAGAGTGCGCTCGTCGAAGTCGGCGCAGCGAAGGGCGCAGTCGAAGTGGATGTCGACACCGGCGTCTTCGGCGGCGTCGAGCAAAAATTCGTTGAGCTGTCCGCGAGACACGGAGTGATTGCACTCCGACTCGTCTTTTCCGTAGGGTTGAAACGACGTATCGCCTCCATCGGAGTGCATCATCCGACCCAGGACGGGGACCGTCAATTCCAGGACCTGGTCTCGCAGTCCGATGCGCTCCAGGGTGCTCAGACCGCGCTCGGTGAGCACGAGGTTGATCGAGCGGCCACCGGCCAGTGATGCCGAACGCAGGTCGGGGCGTTTCTCAAAGACGGTTACGTCAAAGCCCCGTTCGGCGAGCAGCGTCGACAGTACGCAGCCGACGGGGCCGGCGCCGACGACAGTGAGCGATTTCGTTGGTGCAATGGTCATGGAAGACTCCGCGCTTGGGGTATGGTCCAGTTGCGATCTGGAAGTATTCCAGTTGGCGTCTGCGATGCAAGCGACGGGCTCCGAGTCATCGGCGGATGCACCGCAATGGGATGGCGAAAAATTTGCCATGGCCGGCGAATATGATTCAATGGCCGCGGACGCGGAATCGACGCACGACCAGCGAGAAGCTGTCAAAATAGTGTCGGACCGAGCACCCCAGGAGTACTTCCTCGCTTTGCTCAGTGCGCGAGACCGTGAAGATTTTGCCGCAGTTTTCGATCGGAAGACGAGGCCTGGCAGCGCCGGGGCACCCGCGTTAGCGGGTCGAAGGATTTTCGACGGGAACTGCGGTCTAAATCGGCCGGAAATCGCG
>CAYUPT010000547.1:0-1887 GCA_964446725.1 uncultured Bradymonadales bacterium
CTTCGTAGGACTCGGCATCCAAAAAGCGAGCCGCGTCGTCGTACAGGTCGCCGCGGACCAGCGCTCCGTACCACGGCCAGATTGCCATATCGGCAATCGTATACTCCTCACCGGCCACATATTCATTGTCTGCCAGTCGCCGGTCGAGCACATCGAGTTGGCGCTTGGTCTCCATCGTAAACCGGTCGATCGGGTACTCCATCTTCGACGGAGCATAGGCGTAGAAGTGACCGAATCCCCCGCCCACATAGGGCGCTGAACCCATCTGCCAGAATAGCCAGGACATACACTCCGGCCGATTCGACGGATCGGAGGGCACAAATTCGTCGAAGCGCTCCGCGAGATACAGAAGGATGGCCCCCGACTCAAAGATGCGCGTCGGCTCCGACGTCGAGTGGTCCATCATGGCCGGAATCTTCGAATTGGGATTGACCTCCACGAAACCCGACGAAAATTGATCGCCTTCCAGAATATTGATCAGGTGCGCATCGTATTCGGCCTCGTCGACTCCCTTCTCGAGTAGCTCTTCCAGAAGGATGGTCACCTTCTGGCCGTTCGGTGTCCCCAGCGAGTACAGCTGGATCGGATGCTCTCCGACCGGCAGCTCCTCGTCGTGGGTCGGCCCGGCGATGGGCCGGTTGATATTGGCGAATTCACCGCCGCTCTCCTTGTCCCAGGTCCAGACTTCAGGCGGCGTATACTCGCTATCGTCGCTCATATTCAGTCCTCGATTGTGTTGACGTGGTCGTCGCCGACCTCGGTTGATTGTCTCGCTCTATCCTATCTGTCGCATGACACACCGGAAAGCGGGGACGCTTCGGTCTCCGGCCACATTTGTCATTGCATTCCCATCGCGTTTCGCGCCTTGCCCAGCAGTTTTCGGGCCTCACCGCTGAGATCGTGGTCACCGGTCATGACCGCTCCGCCCTCGGTCGTCAGCTCCAGGGTCTTATTGGCCCCGCGACTGACCAATTCCTGATCGACGAGGGCACCGATCATGGCGATGACCTTGAGCTTTGCGTGATGCGACAACAGCCCGTGTACCGAAAGCTCGTCGAGTCCCTCTTCTTTCATCCAATGTTCCTCGCCGCCGCATAGCACGGCCGCAATCTTGTGGGCTCCCCACTCGCCCTCCATTCGCGCTACGGCGGATAGAATCATCCGCGCCTCGGTTTCGATATCCGGCGTGTCTTGATTGTCCTGTGCTGGTTGTCCCATCTCATCCTCCTGGTTGATTCAAGGTCATGGTCGGTGTCCTGTGGTCGGTCCCCTGCTTATGTTGTCGGCGACAACACCGAATAATTGCGGCTCCCGGTGTTACGACTCGTATCACCGGTCGCCGAATCGGACTCAATCGCCGCGATACGGCGGGTCCCCCGGAGATCGGTAGCGATCCATGGGACTTCGCTTTGCATCGCTTCCGAAATACCAGCCCGTTCCGCCCGGCTCTCCGAACAACAAAAAGCGAATCGACCGCGTTCCCTCCTTCGGCGGCTTCATGCCCATCTCCTCCGGATCGACGCCCTTCTGCTCGGCCATCGGACGCGTCATATCGGTCTCGATAAACCCGGGCGTGCAAGAATTGATCACCAGCTCGGGATGCTCGCGGGCAAGGGCAATCGTGTAGGCATTGAGGCAGGCCTTCGACAGCCCGTAGGGCGCACCGTCGTCGAGTCCCGCGGCCTGGAAGTCGCCATCGTCGGCCTCGATCTGGAGTGCTTCCTCCATCAGCGTCTCGATCTCCTCCCAGGTTACCTCAGTGCTGGTCAGAAGTTGCTGACGCTCATCACTGCATCGATTGACGAAATTTGGCCCCGACGCCGACGCCACATTGACAATGCGCCCCCCTTCCGGCTCGAGCAGCGGCAAAAACGCATCGCAGACGCG
>CAYUPT010000547.1:1987-3151 GCA_964446725.1 uncultured Bradymonadales bacterium
GACGCGTCGTCGGCCACGTCGATCTGCAGCATCTCGACCCGGCCCTCAAACTCTGGATTATTCTCCAGAAGTCTCTGGATTGCAGCCTCACCGCGCTCCACGGAGCGCGACCCCAGGAACACGAATCGATCCTCGCCGCCGGCCAGGATCTCTCGAACCGTGGCAAAGCCGATTCCCTTATTTGCTCCCGTCACCAAAACGCGCTGTCGTTGAGTCATCGCTTCGCTCCTCATTGATTCTCATTGTCATCATCGCAGGTACATATCGAGCCCAACGGTGGCACCGTCGACCTCCTCGGTCAATTGTCATACTGTTGTCATACTGTGTCCGAAACATTGACTGACGCTCCAGAACCACGTTCCGGGGTGAGCAACCCGCCACCTGACACCAACCCTCGCAATCTCCGCCCCCAGTCTCCCCGGGCAAACTTCAGGAGCCCGGGGTCAAACCGCCGCCTAACCCCAATTCTTACGATGTCACCTCGCGCCGAGAACAAGTCCCCGCTGCAATCACTGGCCGATCACAAATGGCGGCTTCTGGGCCTGGTCGCCACAATCCTGGTCACCGTCGTGGTGCTGCCGATGACACAGCCCGACGAGGAGAGCACCCGCCAAATTACAGCCCAGGAACTCGTCCGCGCCCAGCTCGGTGAGGTCACCGAAGCCCTCGACGACGTCGATGCCGATGGCGTCGAAGCCCGAGAGGTTCGCGTCGCATACCGCGGAATCGACGAACTCGAATCGACGGTCTGGCAACAGGCATCGCAGGTCGCCGACCTCCAGGCCACCGACGACTCCCGTGCCCCGTTGCTCGAGTTTTTCACCGACGTCGACGACTCCGGCGACCTCCGCCTTGAAATTGAGCTTTCGGCCCCCGATGGCGAGGAGCTGGCCAGAAGCGACGGTTCTCAGCGCATTGGCGACTGGACATCCATTCTGCCGCCGCTGATCGCCATTTTGGCGGCCTTCTTTATTCGCCAGATCATCGTCGCCATGGCCGCCGGAGTCTGGCTCGGCGCCATCATCGCCGCCGACTACGCCCCGCTCGACGGCACCTGGCAGGCCGGCGAGTACCTGACCACCAATCTCACCAGCCCCTTCAACCTCTACATCATCGGCTTTACCTTCGCCCTGGTGGGCATGGTCCACGTCATCATCCGTATGG
>CAYUPT010000548.1:0-3148 GCA_964446725.1 uncultured Bradymonadales bacterium
CTTGTGGTTCGGCGTCCGTCTCGTCCTGTGATGGGTCGTCGGTCGATTCTTCTTCGGGGTCTTCGTCGTCGCTGGTCTGTTCGTCGTCGGGTTCGTCGTCATCGGTGGTGGTATCGACGTGGGACATTTCATCCCAGTCGACGTCTTCAGTGTCGTCGAAGTCGTCGACGCCGTGGCCGATCTGGGATAATTCGGCCATGCGCCCCTGCCACTCGATGTCGAAGTCGCCGGGAAGCGCCGGGTGAAATAAGACGGGAAGGGCCAGCAGAAGGTGGAGCAAAACACTGATGAGCAGGCCCTTGAGCAGGGCGGACCAGCTGTCGCTCCACAGCGTTTGTAGCCGGGAGAGCGGTGACTCGGCATCGGCGCGTTCGGTGTCTGTCGATGTCTCGTCGCTCACGGCGAGTTGCTCTCTATAACATGATGATGGTCGCGGTGCCGGCCACTCACTACTGAGACGAGTGCACAGCTCAAAAATTTACAGGTTTGCCGCGACGTCAATTTCGCAGAGGCTCAAATCGTCGACTCCCGACCGATGTCCCATGTCATCGAACACAAGGCGCCGGAGAATTTCTTCCAGCCTGTATTGCATTATCTGTAGCAGAACACCGATAATGGCGGTGCCAATGCAAGCGGGTCGATCCGACGGCTCCCATTCGAGAGAATCAACTATGAGCGCAGAGCAGAATATTCGCAATCGCGTCGAGGTCAGTCGTCACCCAAAGACCGACCGGGCGTCATCGCTCGCCTGGGCAACCCTGTTATTTGGAGGGCTGTGCTGGGTCGCCGTGCCGCTGGTGGGAGCGGTGGCGGCCGTGATGTGCGGTCTCGCCGAGCGGCGCAAGATCGCGGAGGGCACATCGTCGTCGAAGGGCCAAACGATGGTTCGGGTAGGGATGATTCTGGCGACGATCCAACTCGTCGTGGCCGGTCTGCTCATCGTCGGCAGTGCGCTGCTCGGGGTCTTTTCTCTGGTGGTAGCCGTCGTCGCCTGAATGTCGCGGCGCGGTGACTTCCTTTGACAGGTCTGGAGGGCTGCGATAATTCGCCGGTGACGATACACAACCCCACCTACCATGTCCTTGAGCCGACGGTCCGCGCCTATGCGACTTTCCCAGATGTTTGTTCCGACCCGAAAAGAAGACCCCGCCGATGCCGAGGTGGTAAGCCACAAATTGCTGGTCCGCGGCGGCTATATCCGCATGCTGGCCCGCGGCATCTACGACTATCTTCCGCTGGGATGGCGCAGTATTCGCAAAATCGAGGCCGTGGTCCGCGAGGAGATGGATCGCGCAGGCGCCCAAGAGGTGATGCTGCCCGCCGTCCAGCCCGCTGACTTATGGAAAGAATCGGGCCGATGGGACGATTACGGCCCGGAGCTGTTGCGCTTTGAAGACCGCAAGGGCGGTGAGTTTTGCTTTGGGCCGACCCACGAAGAGGTCATCACCGATCTGGTGCGCGGCGAAATCAAAAGCTACAAGCAGCTTCCGATGAATCTGTACCAGATTCAGACGAAGTTCCGAGATGAAATTCGCCCCCGCTTCGGTCTGATGCGGGGCCGCGAATTTATCATGAAGGACGCCTATTCATTCGACGCCGATATGGAGTCTGCGGAGGCGAGCTACGATGTGATGTACGAGGCCTACGACCGCATCTGCGATCGGCTCGGCTTCGATTACCGGGCCGTGGAGGCCGATACCGGAAATATCGGCGGGAGCCGCTCCCACGAATTTCAGGTCCTTGCCGAAACCGGCGAAGACCAGATTGTCAGTTGTCCGGACTGCGGCTATGCGGCGAATGTGGAAAAGGCCAGGATTCGGGTCGAACGCAGCGAGCGGCCGGACGTCGAATTTTCGGATCGGACGCGCGTGGAAACGCCGGGGGTTACGACCATCGATGAGGTCTGCGACTTTCTGGACCGTTCGTCCGACGAATTGGTCAAGACCCTGATCTACCACGTCGACGATGCGATGGTCGCCGTATTGCTTCGCGGCGATCACGGGGCGAATGAAGTCAAGATCGCCGATGCGTTGCGCGAGCACACCGATCTGGATCCGACGGGATTGTCGCTGGCGACGGAGGGCCAGATCGAGGATGTCACGGGAGCGCCCGTGGGCTTTTCGGGCCCCGTCGATCTGGAGATTCCGATCATCGCCGATCGCGCCGTGGAGCCGATGGTCGATGTCGTCGTCGGCGCCAACGAGGCCGACGCCCACTTCGAAGGGGTCAACTGGGGCCGGGATTTCGATGTCGAGGCCTTCGCCGATGTGCGCGAAGCCCGCGACGGCGATGCCTGCGCGCAGTGCGGCGGGACCCTGGAGAGCCATCGCGGCATCGAGATCGGCCACGTCTTTTTGCTCGGCGACAAGTACTCCAAAGCCATGGATGCCCAGTACGTCTCGGAGGAGGGCGATCACCGACCGATTCAGATGGGATGCTACGGCATTGGCATCAGCCGGATTCTGGCGGCTGTCGTCGAGCAAAACCACGACGACGACGGCATTATCTGGCCGATGCCCATCGCTCCCTATCAGGTATTGCTCAATGTTCTGCACACCGACAACGACGAGGTCATGGAGGCTGCGGAGTCGGTCTACGACGAGCTGCAAGATGCCGGCGTGGAAGTCGTCGTCGACGACCGCGATATCGGCTTCGGCGCCAAATTCGCCGATGCCGATCTGATCGGCATTCCCCTTCGGTTGACCTTCGGGGCTCGCGGCATCAGCAATGGCAACGTCGAGATGCAGTGGCGCGGCGAAGACGATGACGAACTCGTCGACGTCGACGACGTCGCCGAACGGGCGCAACGCGAAGTTCAACAAGCGATGGAGGGACGTCGATGACAGACGATGGCACAGAGGTGTCGAAGGCCGGCCAGACGATTATCAAAAATACACTGGTCGTGGCCCTCGACGTCGATACGCGCGACGAGGCACTGGAGCTGATCGACGCGCTCGACGGTCGGGTTCGCTACTTCAAGGTCGGCCATCGACTCTTTACGCGCTACGGGCCTCAGATCCTCGACGACTGCGCCGAACGAGACGTCAATGTGGTATTGGATCTGAAGCTGTACGACATCCCGAGCGAAGTCGAAAAGACCTGCCGCCAGATCGCGACCCACGACGCGGTGTATATGACCACCGTTCAC
>CAYUPT010000549.1:0-3145 GCA_964446725.1 uncultured Bradymonadales bacterium
CGATCCGCGCTCCCAATTCCCGGGCTCGGTCTTCCAGCACATAGTGGCCGGCGTCGGGATAAATAGCATACTCGGCGTCGGGGTAGATCTCCTGCCAGCGCTCCAGAAAGGCGTCGTCGAAGACAAAGTCTTTTCGTCCCCAGCCGATCAAAATCGGGCGCTCGCGCAGTAGAGACAGCTTGTCGGCGGTCTCCGTGATCAGATCGTAGCCCGGGTCTTCCGGCTTCAGCGGGATATCCTCCACAAAGCGCAGCGTGGCCAGCCGATCCTCGCGCTTTTGGTACGGCGCCTTGTAGCCGGCGGCGACGGTATCGGACATGTTGTCGGTGACGCAGAAGCGGGCGGCGCCGCGGCTAAAGGCGTTGAATCGATCGACCAGAAATTTGCCGACTGGCGTGTCGCGCACCAACCACAGAGCTACCGGGAGTCGCTTCGAGTCCGGCAGATGGAAGGCGGCGGTATTGGTGATTACCAGTCGCTCGATGCGCTCCGGGTTTTCGGTGGCCCAGCGCATGCCGATCATGCCGCCCCAGTCGTGGACGATCAGCGTCAGACGGTCGTCGTCGACGGTGGCATCGATGAAGCGGTCGAAATCGGCGACGCGCTGTCGGAGGGTAAAGTCGTAGTCGTCGTCGCCCGGTTTGTCCGAGAGGCCGCAGCCGATATGGTCCGGGGCCAGCGTTCTGAAGTCGCCGCGCAGGTCTTTGATCAGGTTGCGATAGTAAAACGACCAGGTCGGGTTTCCGTGGACCATGACCACCGGGTGACCGGAGCCCTCGTCGACGTAGTGCATGCGGTGGCCGTCGACGTCGATGAAATTCGCCGAAAAGGGGTATTCGTCGCGGTCGATCCCGGGCAGTGTCGGGGGCTGTTGTGCCGTGGTTGTCACCATCGAAGCTCCATCATCGCGCAGTTGAGTCCGCTTCCGATGCCCATCAATCCGATGCGGTCGCCGTCGGAGAGTTGATTTCGCTCGTCGAGAAGTGACAGCGCGATGGGAATGGAGGCCGGACCGACATTGCCGTAGTCGGGATAGATTTTGCAGAATTTATCGAGGTCAATCTCGAGTCGTTCGGCGACGCGGGCGGTGTGCGTGGCGCTGACCTGGTGGGCGGCGACGTGATCTAGGGCGTCGGACGTCCAGTCCAGGTGCGTCTTCGCGGCGCCGAAGGTCTGTTGCGCCAACTGGAGGCCGTGGACCAGAAGCATGGCGGCGTCGGTTTTCATCCAGTCGCGCTGGCCGCGGCACAATTCGTTGTGTTCGGTGGCCGCCCGGGTCACGGAGCCGACGACGCGGGGGGCATTCGGATGTTCGGAGGCTCGCCCCAGGACGACGGCGGCGCCACCGGAGCCCAGCGTCAGCGTCGCCAGTTGGTCGCGCATCTTCGACAGGTCGTAGCCCGGTTCGTTGAGCCGTTCGATCGTCGCCTCCAGCACTTCCCGGCTGCTCTCGCCGCATACCACGAGTCCGTAGTCCACCAATTGTTGCTCGATCATGGTGCCGATGATCTCGATGCCGTTTAGAAAGCCCAGGCAGGCGTTGCTGACGTCGAAGTTCAGCGCCGTCGGCGACAGTCCCAATTTGTTGTGGACCAACGAGGCGACCGAGGGTTCAACGAAGTCCTTGCCTACAGAAGTGCTGATCATCACGCCGATGTCGTCGGCGGATACGCCACTTTGCTCAATCGCGCGTTGACCGGCCATCGCCGCAGCCTCACTGGGCGAGGTTCCCGTCTCCCAGAGGCGTCGCTCGGCAATTCCGGTCAGCTGATAGAGGAGTCCGGCGTCGTATCCGGCGCGTTCCATGATCGACTGAAGCCGGTCTTCGATGGACGTCGACGAGACAACCACCGGGGCATCGACGCGCTGTAGACCGACGACCGCAATATTTTGAAATTGCACACAATTCATAGGCTTCCTGCACAAAACATCGAAGATCGCCGGGAGTATGGGGGCCTGTGGTCGGTGATTCAAGGTCGGAGACCAAACAGGCCGTAATTCCGGTTGCCGATGCACCACAGCGCTCCGATCTGCGAAATAGCAGAAACACTGTGAATGTTGACTTGACATCGGCTCATGGCCCACCTTGACGCGCGGAACGCGCCGGTGGTAACAGAACCGGTCATTTCGGGGCCGCGCAACGCTCCGAGCGAATTTACGCGATCGACATCCCGCCCGTAGTGCTCGACGAACGCCGTATCGAGTCCGCCGGCGGCATTTTGAGACGACGACTTACCGACTGTATTCGTCGCTGCGGCGAGCGACGCCATCGAAGGGACCTCCACCATGGTAGAAGTGCTACTTGCAATCGGCGGCGGCATAGGTTTGATCGCCGGACTCTTCTTTTATCTCGAAGGCAAGAAGACCAAAGAGGCCTACGAGGCGGGCCAACAAAAGCTCGAGAATGAACGCGCCGAACTGGAGGCCAAGGCCGACGCCACCGAATTTCCAGAGGACCTGCCGTCTCGCGACGAAGTCGATCGACTCGAAGAGCAACGCGCCGAGGCCAAAGAGGAGGCCAAAGAACTCCGCGAAAAGGTCTACGAGCTGGAAAATGACCTGGAAGATACCGAAGAAGAGGTCGAAAAATACAAGGAAAAGGCCGCCGGCGGAGGCCAGCAAAGCCTTATCGAGTCGCGAGAAGAGATCGCCAGACTCAAGGCCGAACTCGAAAAACTTCGCGAGACCGCCGATGCCGATGCGACTCCAGAACCCGAGCCGGAGCCCGAACCGGAACCTGTGACGCAGCCGGAGGCCGGCGAGGAAGTGGACTCCGAGGAATTGGAGCGACTTCGCAAGGAACTCGAAAAGACCCGACAGCGACTCGAATCGCAGAAATCGTCGCTTCAAAAGGAGCGCCGAAAAGAGGTCGACAAACTTCAAAGCAAGCTCGACAAGGTCTCAAAACGGGCCGACAAACAGCGACGTCGCGCCGACAATAACGACAAGGCCTACAAGGTCACCCAGCGCCAGCTCGACGCGGCCCGGGAGCGCATCCAGCTTCTGGAATCCAAAATCGAAACCGCAAAGTTGGCCCTGGAGCGCGACATCTCCTTTGAGGAAGCCGAAGAGTTGCTTCCGAAACTCAAGAAGCAAAAGGCGGAGGAAGCCAAAGCTGAGAAGGAAGCCAAAGCGGCGGAGGAAG
>CAYUPT010000550.1:0-3140 GCA_964446725.1 uncultured Bradymonadales bacterium
AGCAAATCCAATGATCTATTGCCGCCGATTATGTTCCTTGTTACACCGGCATTGGCAATTCCGATGGATTTACTATGCATTCCACCGACGAGAGGCCCATGGAGACCGACCCAGACCACCGCTCGACACTCGCCGTCCACGGCGGAGAGCCGCGACCGAAGGCCGGCGACGCCATCACCAACCCCATCCACAACACGGCGACCTATACCTTTGAGGACACCGCCGAATTGCGCGATTTCTTCGAGGGGCGAAATGATCGCGAGGAGTACGGGCGCTACGGCAATCCGACGGTGTCGGTGGCGGAAGCCAAAATCGCCGAACTCGACAGCGCCGAGTCAGCGGCCCTGTTTTCGTCGGGCATGGCGGCCATCACCACCACGCTGTTGGCCATGCTTAAAAGCGGCGACCACGTGGTCATGACCAGCGATTGCTACCGGCGCACCCGCCAGTTTATCGGTCGCAGCCTCGGGAAATTTGGCGTCACGGCGACCCTCGTCGAGCCCGGCGACTACGAGGCCCTCGAAGAGGCCATCGAACCGGGCTCGACGCGGCTTATCCTCGCCGAGTCGCCGACCAATCCCTATCTGTACTGCGCAGACCTGGAGAAATTGGTGGAGATCCGCGACCGCTATCGCGGCATCAAAATCATGATCGATTCCACCTTTGCAACCCCCATCAATCAGCGGCCCATCGAGTTCGGTATCGATCTGGTGGTCCACTCGGCGACGAAGTATCTGGGCGGCCACAACGATCTACTCGCCGGCGCCGTCTGCGGCAACGCCGGCATCATCCAGGCCATCTCCGAATTTCGCGGCGTCACCGGCGGCGTCCTCGACGCCCACCCGGCCTACATGCTGATCCGAGGCATGAAGACCCTCGATTTGAGGGTGCGCAAACAAAACGAGGTAACGCTGCGCGTCGCCCGCTGGCTCGAGGAACACCCGACCGTCGACACCGTCTACTACCCGGGCCTTGAGAGCCACCCCAGCCACGACGTCGCACGCCGCCAGATGAGCGGCTACGGCGGCGTCGTCAGCTTTCTGGTCGACGGAGAACTCGATGACGTCTCGCGCTTTATCGACGCCTGTGAAATCCCACAGATCGGGCCGTCGCTCGGCGGTGTGGAGAGTCTGATCGAGCAGCCGGCCCTGATGTCGTACTACGAATTGACCACCGAACAGCGCCGCGACATCGGCATCTACGACAATCTGGTTCGATTCGCCATCGGCGTCGAAGACGGCGACGACATCATCGCCGACCTCGACCAGGCACTGGAGCAAGTATGAGTTATCGCGTCCTGAAATTTGGCGGTTCCTCGCTCGGTTCGGCCGACGGTCTTCGCCAGGTCATCGAATTGATCGCCGCCGAACGACGTCGGGGACCGGTGGCCGTCGTCTGCTCGGCGATGGGCGACAGCACGGACCGACTTATCGAGGCCGCCGACATCGCCCTCCGCGATCTGGACGGCGCCAAAGCCCGAGTCGACGACATCGCCGCTCGAAGCGTCGACCACGCCCGCTCCGTCGTCGAACGTTTCGACCCACCGGCCGACGACGTCGACCTCGACGAAATCGTCACCGACGCCCTGGCCCCGCTTCGAGAATTGCTTCTGGGCGTCAATCTGCTGGGCGAACTCACCGACCAGACCCGGGATCTGATCCTGTCGTTTGGCGAACGCCTCAGCGCCACGATCGTCTCCGAACTCGTCGACGCCGCCGGTGTGCCCTCGGTGTACTGCGACTCTCGGAGCTGGACGGTCACCGACGACACCTTCGGTCACGCCCAGGTCGACTGGGAATCGACACGAGATCGGATCGCCGAACGCCGCCCGCAATGGGGCGACCGGGTCAGCGTTCACACCGGATTCCTCGGCAAGACCCCGGACGGAAGAACCACAACCCTGGGGCGCAATGGCTCCGATTACACGGCGACCCTTCTGGCCCGCGGCCTGGACGCCGAAGAGGTCATCGTATGCACCGACGTCGCCGGCGTCATGACCGCCGATCCGCTGATCGTCGACGACGCCTATCCCGTCGACCGCCTCAGCTATCGCGAGGCGCTGGAGCTGGCCAATTACGGCGCTCGGATGTTCCACAACCGGACCATGCTTCCGCTTATCGAGTCCGGCATTCCGATGCGGATTCGCAACACCATGGATCCCGACGAACCGGGAACCCGCATCGACGCCACCGGCATCGGCCAGGGCGACCGCCCGACCTGCGTGACATCGCTGGAGAATCTGGCGCTCATCGATGTGCGCTGGCGCGAGTTATCGCGTCAGGCCCGGATGGGACGGCGCGTCCTCAAGGCCCTGGAAGCCGCCGAGATCACGGTGTGGATGGCCACCCAGGCCGCCCACGGACAGGCCGTCGCTGTCGCCGTCCCCGCCTCCCAACTTCCGGCGGCCAAAGAGGCCATCGAAGAGGAGTTGCGCTTTGAATTGGAGCGCCACGAAGTCGAACCCCTCGATGTGCGCGCGCCGGTGACACTGCTGAGTCTGGTCGCCGAAGAGATGCGCGACACCGACAACGTCGCCGGCCCGTTTTTTCAGTCCCTCGGCGCCGTGGGCATCAATGTCCAGGCCATCGCCCAGGGCGAGAGTTCGCGCTCGATCTCCTGTGTCATCGACGCCGATGACACCCGCGAGGCCGTTCGCACCGTTCACGCCGCCTTCAATTTTGCCCACCAGGAGATCAATCTCGTCGTCCTGGGCTGCGGTGTCGTCGGCTCCGAACTCCTGGATCAGATCGCCGAACAACACACGACGCTCAAAGAACAACACGACGTCGATGTCCGCGTCGTCGGTCTCGCCAACAGCAGTCGCATGGCCGTTGACGCCGACGGACTCGACATGAGCCGCTGGAGAGAGGTTCTCCAGAAAGCGCCTCCTCAAGACGACGAAACCGACGCCATCGACCGGGCCCTGGAGGTCCTGCCGGGGCTGTCGGTGCCCATTGTTGTCGATGTCACCGCCTCCGATGCCATGGGCACAGGCTACCGGCGGGCCTTCGAGGCCGGAATTCACGTCGTAGCCGCCAACAAAAAACCACTGACCGCCTCCTGCACGGATTACCGGGCCCTCAAAGAGACGGCCCGCAGCGAACACCGCGCCTTTCACTACGAGACGACCGTCGGCGCCA
>CAYUPT010000551.1:0-3130 GCA_964446725.1 uncultured Bradymonadales bacterium
AGCGGCCGTGCCCAGCGGGGCATCGACGGGGGAACACGAGGCCATCGAAATGCGCGACGGCGACGAACATCGCTACCGAGGCAAAGGCGTCACGCAGGCGGTGCGCAATATCCACGAAAAGATCGGTCCGGCTCTGATGGGCCGCGATGCCGTCGATCAGGCCGGTATTGATGCGGCATTAATCGACCTCGACGGGACGCCCAACAAGTCGCGCCTCGGTGCCAATACGCTGTTGGCGGTCAGTCTGGCGACGGCGCGGGCGGCAGCGACGTCGCTTGGGCTTCCGCTCTATCGCTACATCGGCGGCGTCGATACGTCGATGCTTCCGGTGCCGATGATGAATATCCTCAACGGCGGCTCCCACGCCGACAACGATGTGGATATCCAGGAGTTTATGATTCTTCCGCTCGGCGTCGATTCGATGACCGAAGCCGTGCGCTGCGGTGCCGAGGTCTTCCATGCCCTCAAAGATGTACTGTCCGGCGGCGGCTACAGCACGTCGGTGGGCGACGAAGGCGGTTTTGCTCCGGACCTCGATAGCAATCAACAGGCCCTGGATCTGATTTTGGAGGCCATCGAAGAGGCCGGGTACGATGTCGGCGGAGACGTCGCACTGGCACTGGATGTGGCCGCCAGCGAGTTCTACGACGCCGACGACGATACCTATCTTCTGGAGAGCGAAGGGCGGACTCTGGACGCCGATGCCATGATCGAATGGTACGGTGACCTGGTCGCCGAATATCCGATTTTGAGCATCGAAGACGGCCTCGACGAGAACGACTGGACGGGCTGGCGGACGATGACCGAGGAGCTCGGCGATCAGATTCAGATCGTCGGCGACGACCTCTTTGTAACCAACACCGACAAACTCAATCGAGGTATTGAAGAAAGCATCGCCAACTCGATTTTGATCAAGGTCAACCAGATCGGCACGCTGTCGGAGACGCTGGATGCCGTCAACACGGCTCATCGCAACGGCTATACGTCGGTCATCAGTCACCGCTCGGGCGAGACCGAAGACACGACGATTTCGCACCTGGCGGTTGCCGTCGGCAGTGGACAGATCAAGACCGGTAGCCTCTCGAGGTCGGACCGGGTCGCGAAGTACAACGAGTTGCTGCGCATCGAGCAGTCCCTGGGACCGGCGGCGTACTACCCGGCAGATACGGCGTTTCATCAAGACCTGTAGTCGGGTCGGTTGTCGCAACCCCGGGCCACCTCGCAGGGATGCGTGACGTCTCGAGATTGACAGTCGCGCTGGTCGCGCGCTACAAGTCGCCGCCGCGCGACAGTCGCGCAATCTGTGTGACGCCCTTCGAATCAAGACACGAGGTGGCCCGATGAATGCCAAACAAATCCAAACTCAAGTCCAAGAGCTTCGCGACCGTCTGGTCGAGCTCGGGAGGTATCTTTGACCTGTCTCAAAAGCGAGCCAGGATCGAAGAACTCGATGCCATCAGCCAGAGCCCCAATTTCTGGGACGACAGCGACGAAGCCCAGAAAATAATGCAGGAGCGCGGCGAACTCGTCGATTTTGTCGAGGAGTTCGACGAGCAAATGGAGGCCCTCGAGGAGGCGGAAGTCTTCGTCGAGTTGGCCACAGAAGCCGAAGACGACGACGTTCTGAGTGACGCCAAAGCGCTGCTCGACGGTGTGCGTCCGGTGGTGCAGCGGCTGGAGCTGCGTCGGATGTTCGGCGGCGATCACGACGATCACAACGCCATTTTGTCGGTCAACGCCGGAGCCGGTGGGACCGAGAGCCAGGACTGGGCCGAGATTCTGCTGCGGATGTACGTCCGCTACTGCGAGAGCAAGGGCTGGGACGTCGAGATTACGGATCAGCAATTCGGCGAAGAAGCCGGTATCAAAAGCTGTGATGTCCGCATCGAGGGCGACTACCCCTACGGCCATCTCAAAGCCGAGCAGGGCGTCCATCGGCTGGTGCGCATCAGCCCCTTTGACAGCGACAGCCGGCGGCATACCAGTTTTGCCGCCGTCTCCGTGGCTCCCGAGATCGACGACAAAATCGAGATCGATCTCAATGAGTCCGATATCTCAATGGATACCTATCGGGCCTCCGGTGCCGGTGGTCAGCACGTCAACCGAACTGAATCGGCAGTGCGTCTGACCCACGAGCCGACGGGGGTCGTCGTCGCCTGTCAGGCCGAGCGATCACAGCATAAAAACCGGTCGACGGCGATGAAGATCCTGCGCGCCAAGCTGTACGAACGCGAGCTTCAGGAGCGGCGCGAGGAGGCGCAATCGGCTCATGCCGCCGAAAAGGATGTGGCCTTCGGAAGTCAGATCCGCTCCTATGTGCTTCATCCCTACAAACAGATCAAAGATTTGCGAACCGAACACACCGAGGGCAATGTCGACAAGGTGCTCGACGGCGACCTCGATCCGTTTATCGAGGCCTTCCTGCTCAAAGAGGGAACCGAAGACGAAGAAGAGGAATCGGAATCCTGAACGCCGGGTGCGGCGGCGGTCGAAATTTCTGACGGCCCGCATCGGTTTGAGCACTAACTGCGAATTGCTCCGGAGGACCTCTCCGCGGCGTCCTCACTAAAGTTGCGAGACGATGGCATACGAGAGTTTTGTCGGCCGACGATATCTGATGGCCAAAAACCGCAGTCGGGTGGTGTCGATCATCACCCTGATTGCGGTCGGTGGTGTGGCACTGGGCGTGACAGCGCTGATCGTGGTGCTGAGTGTCATGGGCGGCTTTACCGAAGATTTGACCGGAAAGATCCTGGGAGCCCGGGCGCACGTGGTCATCCAGGAGACCGATCAGAGCCCACTGCAGGATGCCACGGAAGTCGCCGATGAGGCCCGAGAATTCGAGGGCGTTCAAGGGGCGTCTCCCTTTATCGAAACGGAGGTGATGGTCTCGTCGCCGACGAACCTCGGCGGCGTAATTCTTCGCGGCGTCGATGTCGAACGCGCCGAGGGTGTCAACGAATTACTCGACGATATCGAACAGGGGCGGTTGGAGTATCTTCGCGACGACACGGAGTTGACCGAGCGCCTGGAGGAACAGCGCGGTGAGACGCTGCGAGAACTGCGCGACCAGATCGACAGCGACCGAGGCACGGGAGGCGCCGCCGGCACCAAAACCGGTGACCTCGTG
>CAYUPT010000552.1:0-3125 GCA_964446725.1 uncultured Bradymonadales bacterium
GGCTTGCCCCGCCACAATCTCCCGGCGGCTTTGCCGCCGGATGAACATTGGGGGAGCTGCGTCCTGGCTCACAAGGCTCCTTCACCACCGACTCAAGGTCGATGGGGTCGAATAAGCTCGGCGATGCAATGCCTCGATATCCCCGGCGCCATCGCTGAACACGCTGACAACACTCTTGGCGCTCGACGTCCTACAATTGAATGGTACCTGTGCTCATCGGTGGCCTCCGGGATATTTGGAGTCAACGCTTTAAGATCCATTGACACCATGTCACGGAGGCCATTTTTTGAGGATCTTGCAGTTCTAACGTGATCGACTAAATCGAACGCCTATTTAGGATGGAAGAGAATAGGGGATGGGGCCGTCGATCAGGTGCCCGGTCCCGGTTGCAGTAGTGACTGACGGAGGCTGACAAAGGCGACGTAAAAGAAACCGAACTGAAATAGCAGCAGAAACGGAAGGCTCGCCAGCGGCTGTCCCGGATCGGCGAGGATGGTGGCGATGGCGTACGTAAACCAGGCGCCGAGTCCGAATTCGATAAAGGGCAGTACACTGGCTTTCTGGATATATAATTTCGATGTCCAGGATTCGTCACCGCGGTCGATGGCGTACTTCGGGGTTCGGACAAATGGGGTCTCATAGCCGATGATGGCGCCGGCGACACCTCGCGCGTTATTGACCGAGATTCCGATACCTAAAGCCAGAACAGCCGGCAACAATTTCAGACTTTCAAGTGCTGATCGACCCTTTTCGCGCTGTGTCACCCAGTAGAAGTAGCAGACCGATACGGTGGCACCGAAAAAGATCGGAAGGTCCAGCAGCATGATCTCGTACCAGCCCTGTTGGATCCGTATCAGGGTCGCCAGAGGCATCAATACCGCCAGGATGACCATGAGTGGGTAGGCGATATTGCCGGTGAGATGAAAAAAGGACTCGAGCTTGATTTTCCACGAAAAATCGCTCTTGAGAATTCGCGGCAGTAATTTCCGGGCGGTTTGAAGAGCGCCCTTCGACCAGCGATGCTGCTGATTTTTGAAGGCGTTCATCTCAACGGGGATTTCGCTGGGGACTGTCAGATCGCGGAGAAAACGGAAGTTCCAGCCCTTGAGCTGGGCCCGATACGAGAGGTCGAGATCTTCGGTCAGTGTTTCGTGTTCCCAGCCGCCGGCATCATCGATCGCCTCCCGTCGCCAGATTCCGGCCGTGCCGTTGAAATTGAAGAATAATCCCGATCGGTTTCGAGCGGTGTGTTCCAGGACGAAATGCCCATCGAGCAATGTCGACTGGGCCCGTGTCAACAGGCTGTAGTCGCGATTGATGTATTCCCAGCAGGCCTGGACCATTCCGATTTCGGGGTCCGAAAAGTGATGGATGGTCTCTCGGAGGTAGTCCGGTTCCGGAATGAAGTCGGCATCGAAGATGGCGACAAACTCTCCGCTGGCCCGTTGTAGACCGTGGGCCAACGCACCGGCCTTGTATCCGGTGCGATCGTCGCGATGGATCAGCTCGATGTCGATGCCGCGCTGGCGCCAGTACTCGACGCGACGCCGTGCCCGTTCGGTGGTATCGTCCGTGGAATCATCGAGGACCTGGATCTGGAGGCGATCGGCGGGGTAGTCGATCTTGCAGACGGAATCGATGAGGCGATCGACGACGTAGCGCTCATTGAATAGTGGCAGTTGAATCGTGACCGGCGGCAACTCGTCGTCGTCGAGTCGTCGCTTCGGTTCGGGGTCGCTGCCGCCCGCAAATTTCTTGTACAGTCGTACAATGTGATAGCGGTGTGAGCCATACAACGACAGTGCAATGAGCACTGCAAAATACGACAGCAGAACTGCGGTTTGCCAGAATGGATAGTCCTCAAAGAACGTCATTGTACGGCGCGGTTGATGATGAGCTGCTAGTCAGTGAAGATCGAGATGTTCGGCGACGTCAGGCTCCTGCATGTAACAGATGGGGGCCAGTCGTTTCCAGTTTCATTACCGCCGGGCTGTGACGGCGTTGCGAAGGGAATGCATGACCGAAAGTGTTGATGACAGTTGCGACGACAACGCCTGGCTGTCGGCGCTGATACGGACGATGCGGCCTCATCAGTGGGTCAAGAATTTGCTCGTGTTGGCTCCGCTCTTTTTTGCCCAGGCCCTGGGTTCAGCGCAGTTGGTAGCACGCGGGCTATCGGCGGTGGTGTTATTCTCCGTGATGGCGGGGACAGTCTACATCATCAACGACATCGTCGATCGGGAGCGGGACCGGCGCCACCCGACGAAGCGTCATCGTCCGATTGCGTCGGGAGCGCTTTCGGTGCGCACCGCGTCCATCGCCGCCTGGGGCAGTGGGGGACTGAGTCTACTCGGTGCCGCATTGTTGGACTGGCGTCTGGTGGTGGTGCTGTTGATATATCTGGTCAGTAATCTCGCTTATTCCAATGTGCTCAAGCAGTGGGCCTTCGTGGACGTGGGGATTATCGCCACTGGATTTGTATTGCGAGTGCTCGCGGGAAGTTTCGCCGTCGGTGTCTTTGTATCGGAGTGGCTGGTGTTGTGCACGTTTTTGCTGGCCTGTTTTCTGGGGCTTGGAAAACGGTGTCATGAATTGGTCATATGTCGGGCCGGGAAACTCGACACACCGCGCCAGGCGTGGAAGGGCTACGATGCCGATACGCTTCAGACGCTGCTGATCGGGGTCGGAGTGGTGACGCTTGTCGCCTACGGGTTTTATGCGCTGACGGCGTCGTTGCCCGATCAGCCGTGGAGAACCCATCAGACCCCCTTTGCCACACCGCTACTACCGGTGACCATTCCCTTTGTGGCGCTGGGATTGGTGCGATTTGTAGTTCTGGTTCGACATCCCACTCCGGTGAGTCCCACCGAGCGAATGTTGCGCGATCCGATGACCTGGACGGCGGTCATCGGCTGGTTGATTGCGTTGATGGCCATCGTCGGGTTCTAACGCACTACTTGGTCATTTCTCGCACGAGTGGCTCGCACAGTGCAGATGCGAGGCATCGTCGAGTGGCAATTGACGCCGAGAGCGCGCATCTGTGCCTGCGAGACGCCGGAGAAAAGTGACCAAATCGTCTAAGGAGCAGGGGCAATAAAAAAGCCGGAGCCCGTCGCGTTGAGGCG
>CAYUPT010000553.1:0-3124 GCA_964446725.1 uncultured Bradymonadales bacterium
GGATGCTCGGGCTGTTGCTGACCAGTCTGCTGGCGGCATTTATGAGTACTATCGATACCCATATCAACTGGGGCGCGTCGTATCTGGTCAACGACCTGTTTTTGTGGTTCAACCCCGAGGCCTCGAGCCAGCAGGTCGTCTACGTCGCCCGCTGCTGCGTGATCGGTTTCGTCGCCCTCGCCGTCGTTGTCACCTTTCAGATCGATACCATCGGCCAGGCCTGGCGCTGGGTGGCATCCATCGGCGCTGCTCTGGGGATTCCCACCGCTCTTCGCTGGCTGTGGTGGCGCGTCAATGCTTCTGCCGAACTGGGGGCTATTGGTTTTGGTCTCGCCGCCGCCTTCGGGCTTGTCGCGACCGACATTCCCTTTGAAATCGAGCTGGTCCTGATCTCCGGCGCCAGCCTGATCGGCATGATATTGGGAATGGTATTCGGTCCGTCGTCGAGCGACGAGGTCCTGAGATCGTTTATGGACGACGTCGAACCCGACGGGATCTGGCCGGATCGATCGCTGAGCGATGGCCTACTCCAGATCGCCGGTCGAGGCGCTATCTGGATCGCCATCGTCGGCGGCACCATCGCCATCTTGGCCGGCCTTCATCAGTGGGTTCTGCTCGGCAATACCACCGGCGGATGGATCACCATCGCAGCCGGCAGCGGCGGACTGTGGGCGGGAACCTGGAGGCTTTCAGATGACGACGGTGATGCTAACGTTTCATCGGCCTCTTCTGCGCCATCGGATTCCACGCCACCGCAACAGGGAGCTCCATGAGCCGTCGCCGATTCACCAGTTCGTCGGAGCCTCGACTCTGCGTCGCTGGACTCGTGTATTTCGAGATCTTTTTGCCGGAGGGCGACCTGGATATCCCGCTGGACCGCGAGGTCTTCGTCGACGCCATCGATGTGGGCCTCGGCGGGGCCCTGAATCCGTCGTCGGTGGCCGCCAGTCTCGGCATTGACACCACACTCGCCCATCCGCGGGGCCACGGTCTGACCGATGCCGCCGTGGCGGCACGCATCGATCGGCTCGAATTGGATACGCGCTGCTGGTCGACCGACGACGACCCGGCGCTGTCGTTGGTGCGTTCCGAATCCGGCGATCGCGGTTTTTTGAGTCGCGCCGACTACGACGCGCTGCGAGACTGTCCGGGGCTTATCGATTTTGATTGGATCCACGTCCCCGGCCTCGAGGAGGCCCATCGCCTCGACGGTCCGCTCAATGAGGCCCGTCGCGCCGGAGCGACCATCAGCGTCGCCGGAAGCTGGGCGCCGGCGCGGCTCGACGAGTTGACGAACCACCAGACCCGCCCCTGGGATGTACTCATCCTCAACGCCGCAGAGGCGCGCCGGGCCCTGGGCCAGCCCGATGGTCACGCCCAATCGTTGATCGCCGAGTTTCGCGATGTTCGGCCCACAGTGCTCATCACCGACGGTCCACGCGCGGTTTACGCCGCCGTCGACGGAGAAATCCTCTGTGTCGAACCCCCTCCGGCCGACCACTTTGTCGATGCCACCGGAGCCGGAGACGCCTTTGGAGCGGGGTTTATCAGTGCTCGACTGCACAACTGCTCACCGGTAGACGCCATCGAATTTGGCGCCCGGGTGGCGTCGACGGTCGTCGGCCTCCACGGCGGCGTAGTCTATGACTCCAATCGATTCAAAGACCTCAGTGATTTCGACTTATCGAACTGACTTTCACCTGCGGGATTTGCGATGTTGCGTAATTTCTTACTTGTCGGCGGCGCAAGCGCCTACGCTCCAGGGCTAGTCCAGGCCCTCATTGAGGAGTCCGATCGCCACGATCTGGAGTTGGTGCGCCTGTACGATATCGCCGAAGAGCGACTGAAGATCGTCGAAGACCTCTGTTCGGCACTCGTCGATCATGCGGACGCACCATTTCGAATCGAGGCAACCACCGAGCAGAGCCGGGCCGTCCAGAATATCGACCTACTGTTAAATAGCTCCCGTCCCGGTGGGTTTGAGGCCCGCCACATAGATGAGACCCTTCCGCTCGAATTCGGTATTCCCGGCCAGGAGACAGTGGGTCCCGGTGGGTTTTTCTTTGCGCTGCGCTCGATACCGGCGGCGCTGGACCTGGCGGCCGACGTCGAACGACACGCACCGGATGCCATCTGGCTCAACTACACCAATCCCACCAATATCGTCGCCCAGGCGCTCATCGATAATACCGACCTCGATGTGATCGCATTGTGCGACCAGTCCGACGAAGATCTCCGAGCGATCGCCGACGCGTCGGGGTACTCCGGTGATGTCGACTACAGTTTTGAGTGTTGCGGGCTCAACCACGCCACCTGGTATCGCGACATCCGAATCGGCGGCGAGGCGCTCGACGTCGACGCCTCCGATATCGAGCCTCCCGATTACTACGATGAGGAACACAAAATCCGGTTTCGTCACTCCGTATCGATGGCCGGCGACCACCGAGGTTGGTGGCCGAACTCCTATCTGCCCTATTACACCGAACCTCGGGACTTCGTGGAGTTGGCACGGCGTCAGGGAACGAGAACTCAAGCAATACTTGAGGGGTTAAGCGACTACTACGACCATTTCGAACGCGAAGCTCGAAGTGAAAACCCGACATTGCGCCATTTTCGCGGTTCATCGGGCTTTGGAGACATGGCCGCCGACACGGTGGCCGCCCTGTCCTCACAGCCGCCTTCGGAGATTGTCCTCAATGTGGAAAACCGCGGCGTCAGCGATGCATTCGGGGACGATACGGTCGTCGAGGCCCGCGTCGGAATCAGTGTCGATGGACTTCAGCGGCGCCGTGCGCCGTCGGTGCCCGAGTTCGCTCGTCCGCTGCTCGACGAACTCGAGACCTACCAGCGCAACACGGCGTCGGCTGCTGTCAGTGGCGATGTCGACCAGCTCACCGTGGCACTTGCTTCGAATCCGCTGGTCGACGATACAATGACGGCTCGAAAGATGATTCGGCGTGCGCCCGATGCCTACGGCGACGCACTTCCCCAGTTGAGTTCCTAATGCTTCCGTGAGAATGCTGTATGAACCCCCAACCGCTGTTTGAGTCCTTCGACTGGCGCGAATACGAGCGCGTCGTCGTGTTGTCGCCACATCTCGACGATGCCGCCCTGAGTTGTTTCG
>CAYUPT010000554.1:0-3120 GCA_964446725.1 uncultured Bradymonadales bacterium
AGGCCCGGTCCCGGCCGGCGATTTCCACTGACTCGCCCGGTGATGACGGCGACGCCATTGCCATCGTCGGCATGGCCTGCCGCTTTCCGGGGGCCGACGGTATCGACGCCTTATTCGATCTTCTCGAAGGTGGCGACGAGGCCATCGACACCGTCGATTCACGCCGCTGGGAACCGAATACCTTTACCGACCCCGACATCGCCGGCTTCGATACTATGGCCACCGATCGGGCCGGATTTGTCGACGACATCGACGGCTTCGACGCCCGATTTTTTGGCATCTCGCCGCGGGAAGCCCGGGCCATGGACCCCCAACAGCGGATGATCATGGAGACCAGCTGGCACGCCATCGAGGATGCCGGATGGACCAGAAAGCAACTCCGCAATAGCCGGACCGGCGTCTTCGTCGGCCAGAGCGGAAGCGACTTCGCGCGCCTCTACGACGGAGCGCCCGTCCGCGCCGGGTCGGGCATGGCGCCCAGTATCACGGCCAATCGCCTGTCGTACTGGCTCGATCTACGAGGGCCGAGCACGGCGATCGACACTGCCTGCTCGTCGTCCCTCGTCGCCGTCGACCAGGCGCTGCTGAATCTGCGGGCCAACCGCTGCAACCAGGCCATCGTCGGCGGTGTCAACGCCATTTTGGCGCCCGATATGTCGGTGGCCTTCAGCCGGGCCCGCATGCTCTCTGAGGAGGGTCGGTCCCGGGTCTTCGACGCCGACGCCGACGGCTACGTCCGCGGAGAAGGCGCCGGTGTGGTGGTCCTAAAACGACTGGCCGACGCCCGCCGCGACGGCGACCGAATCCGGGCCGTCATCCGCGGCAGCGCCGTCAACCAGGACGGTCGGACCAACGGCCTGACCGCTCCCAACGGCGCCGCCCAGCGCCGGGTCATCCGAGCCGCGCTGGCCGACGCTGGCGTCGAGCCACAGTCGATGGGCGCCCTCGAGGCCCATGGCACGGGCACCGATTTGGGCGACGCCATCGAAGTCAAATCGCTGCACGCCGTCTTCGACGAGCCACCGCGCACCGGTGACCGTCGGCCCCTGGGTTCAATCAAAGCCCAGATCGGGCACCTTGAGGGCGGCGCCGGAATTGCGGGGCTGATCAAAGCGGCGCTAATGGTCGAGCGCAACGCCATCTTTCCACAGCCCAACTTCGAGACCCCGAATCCGGCCTGCCAATTCGACGACGGCACCCTGGTGGTCCCACAACAGCAACGCCGCTGGAGGGACGGCGACGCCGGCAGCGATACACCTCGCCGGGCCGGCATCAGCGCCTTTGGCTTTGGCGGAACCAATGCCCACGTCATCATCGAGGAGCCGCCCGAACAGAGCGCATCCTCCGGCGAGCCGGAGGCCTCCGACGGACCATCGGCCGGATTGGTCGGCATCGCCGCCGCCGACGCCGATCGACTCCGCGCCTATGCCGAAGCCCTGGCCGACGACGATCATCTGTGGTCGCAGTCGCCGTCGGCCCGCGATCTGGGCTATAGCCTGGCCCGAAGCCGCGACGAAGACCCGGTCCGAATCGGCTTTACCGGCTCCGACACCGCCGCTGTACGCGCCGAACTCCGGCGCATCGCCGCGGCCTCCGAAGGCGAACTCGACGACCGTATCGAGACGGCCCAACGCGGCGGATTCGGGCTCTTTTTCGGTCCCCGACAACCCGGCGCTGCGGTCGCCGTCCGACGACTCATCGATACCGTTCCGGCGATTCGACGCCACTTCGACGACGCCGCCGACGCCTTTGGCGCCGCCGGACTCGCGGCGCCGCGCGACGTCATCGATGGCACCGCCGACGACACCGAGCACATCGAAGCACTCGAATTTTGCGTCCAATACGCCCTGGCGAGATTGTTTCAACAGTGGGGATTTGAACCGGCCGCCACCGGCGGCGTCGGGATTGGCGCCTACAGCCGAGATGTCATAAGCGGTGACATCGGACTCAGCGATGCCGCCCGGCGAATTGTCGATGCCGACGAGGCGATCGCCGAACGCCAATCGGGGATCGACGAACTTTTGGACGCCGACGTCGAATTCGGCCTGCACATCGGCGCCGCAGCGTCGATATCCGAGCAACTGGACGTAAAATGGATTGACGCATCGGCGCCAGACGACAACCCTCTGGGGCCACTGGATGCCGCCGCTCGTCTGTGGGTCGCCGGCATCGACGGAATGCACCGCGCAGCCAACGCCGGCGGACGGTACGTCAAACTTCCCGCCACACCCTTTGATCGACGGCCGTACTGGCCGAATGACGACGAGTTGAGAACCTTTACGCCCGGAGATTGAGATGAACGACATGAGCGTTCTGGTCACCGGTGGCTCACGCGGCATCGGCCGCGCCATCGCCACCCGCTTTGCCCGAGAGGGCGCGTCGGTGGCCCTGACCTACCACAGCGACAGCGAGGCCGCCGAAGCCAGCGCCCGAAAGGCGCGCGACGCCGCCTGCGACGACACCGTACGCATCGAGACTCGCCAACTCGACGTCCGCAACAGCGCCGATGTCGACGACGTCGTCGAAGACGTCGTCCAGTGTTTTGACGGCCTCGATGTGGTCATCAACAACGCCGGCATCATGGACAATCAGGCGGCGGCCATGATGAGCGACGAGGCCTGGGACTCGGTCATCGATACCAATCTCAACGGGCCCTTCTACGTCGCCCGCGCCGCGCTGACCCATTTCATGCTTCAGCGCTCCGGGCGCATCGTCAATATCTCGTCGATCGCCGCCTCCGGCGCCAGCGGCCAGGCCAATTACGCGGCGAGTAAGGCCGGACTGGTGGGATTGACGAAGAGTCTCGCCAAGGAGTACGGCCCGCGGGGCATCACGGCCAATGCCGTCGTCCCCGGACTGGTCGACACCGACATGGTCGCCGGCGCCGATGAGCGCCTCGTCGACCACTGGGAAGAATTTTGTCCCGCCGGCCGCCTGGCGACGGTCGACGACATCGCCGACGCGGTGTGGTACGTCAGTCGACCGGAGGCATCATTCGTCAACGGCGCCGTACTTCGCGTCAGTGGTGGGCTCGATACCGCCCCGTGATATTCGGCGCCACCGACCGCCGTGACTGTATTTTGAGGAGTCTCTTGGATGTACACTATCGATCTCAGTGGC
>CAYUPT010000555.1:0-3118 GCA_964446725.1 uncultured Bradymonadales bacterium
AGACTCCGCGTTGTTCATCATCGATGTCGCGCTCCAGAGCGTCGCCGAGGGCGCGCAGTCCGACGTCGGATTCGACATCGATGTCGTCGACGATATCCATCGCCGCCGTGCGGGCTGCGGAGTCCGGATCGGTGATGCCATGCAGCAGGGCAAGGTCTGCGGCATACGGTGATTTTAGATCGTGCAGTGTTTCCAGAGCCCGGATCCGGAGGTCGGGATCGTCGGAATCGAAGGCCTGCTGAAGTTCGCGACTCCGGGCAAAGAGGGCGTCGCGGTGCCAGTCATGCCACTCCCACAGCGGGGCCCGGTCGACACAGCCCGACAGTCGGTCGGCCCGCGAACAGCCAATGCGCATATGAAAGTGGTCGGCGTGCGGGGCGGCGTTGGTCGGTTGGTGCAGCACGTAGGAGGCGCGCTCGATCAATTCGCGCGGCTCGTCGATGCTCGCCGCGTATTCCAGTAGCTGAAATTTGAGTCCCTCGCTGATAAAGAGCCATTGTACGTAGATATCGGGATTAGTCAGCAGGTCGCGGACAAAGGCCCAGTTGCGCGGGACGTCGAAATAAAGTGGGGCATCGACGGCCTTTCCATCGTCGTCGAATTCGACGAAGCGCGGCGTGGGCACCGATCGGCCGGCGTCGTCGAGGGCATAAAAGGCAATGTCGGCATCGCGGCCGGCCTGATGGGAGCTACTCCAGGGAATGCGTCCGCCGCGGCGAAATCCGATATTGCCGATGCGAAGACCGGCCCCGCCGAGTTCGTCGGCCACGTGGTCGGCGGCCCGTGCAAGGGCGTCGACCAACTCCGGCGTTCCCCAGTTGGTGTTGCGCCGACGGTGCTGCGGCAAAATCTCGTAGTGATCGCCGACGGGCTCCATGGCCACCGCCTCTTGAAGCGAGCCGCGGTTGGTGGTCCCCAGAGAGCGCGTTCCGTCGGCGACGGGAACGCCGTCGATGATCGCCCGGTAGTCCAGGGGCTCGTCGACGGGCTGCTGGGTGCCGAGGCCGGCGACGGTGGCTCGATCGACGGCAGAGGCCGTCGCCGCCAGCGCTTCCTGTCGGGCCGGCAAGGCGTCGTGGACCGACGGGGGCTCGGACTCCGCCGCTTTAGAAGTTCCCGAGACGTCGGTGTCGGTCCCGGGAGAAGCCGGCGAAAGCGCGGTCAACGCGGTGGCGAAAAGTGCCAGCAAAGCGAAAATGGCAGTGGTCTTTAATGGGTGCATATGTCACAAAATCTTTCGTCGTGAGTCCATCGACCCTACGATGGAGTCGACGCCGAACACCGCCAGTCTAACGCGGGTTGGCTGTGGCCCGCAAATCTCGACGGGCTATTCGGAGTCGCCGGGTCGCAAACGCTCCAACATTCCGCACGAAGAGAAGTATGAACAAGAACGGCTCGACAGCAATCTGGGGATTGATCATTGCCGCGGTGGTGGTGACGGCCATCTTCGGCTGGACCCGCCTGTCGGGGCTGCCGGAACTGGAGATTCTTCTGGGACCGGACCTGACGGTCCGCCAGGTCGCCGTCGAGCGCGAGACGGGGGCCGACGGCCAGAAGTTCCAGCCCGGCGATCGGCTGACACACCTCGACGGTTTTTCGCTGACCGATCTGCAGGAGCTGCGGGTGTTGTTGCCGCCGCTGCTGGACGATGTCGAACCTCCGGCGTTTGACGACGACCCCCAGGAGGCCGACGAGCTCGAGGCGATCGAAGACGAGCACGTCGCGGTTCTGAACTATCAGTTATTCCGGCCGATTCACCGGTTTACCGTGGAACTCGATGAGGAGATGACCGATCCGACGGAGCTTCCGTCGCGGCTCGAGGAGGGGGACCGGTTGGTCGCCGTCGACGGCGGTTTTTTACCGGGGCCTGTGGGAACGGAGGGCATCCGCAGTATCGTCGAGAATCGATCGGACTCGGTGCTGAGCATCGAGCGGCCAAACGCGACGTTTTCCGGCCAGCTCCAGGTCGAAAAGAGCGCTCACTATCCAGGGGTGTTGCTGAGCTTTTTGATCGTCCTGTTGGTGGTCATCGGTCTGTGGCGGTGGCACTCCGAGTCGGTGGGGGCGCGTTCGGCCTATTTCGTGGCCGCGGAGACGCTGGCCGTCGGCCTGCTGATGTTGTTGATTTTCGGATTTCAGTGGGTTCTCGGAGATGTGGTCTTGGCCGGTGGCGTCATTGTGGCACTGACGATGATTCGCCCGCTGTCGATGATGGCCCGCGGTCAGGCTCAGGGCGACGGTGATGACGGGGCGCTGATTGCCCTGGCGGTCGGGGCGGTGTCGGCGGTGGTATTGATGGCGATGATGGCTGGCGGCTGGATGTCGAGCGCCGAGGAGGCATTGCACGCGGCGGCCATCGTCGCGGGGCTATTTGTGGTTTATGAGCTGTCGGCCGGCAGTATGGAGGAGCGCTCCCTGCTCGACCTCGGCGACCGGGGGATCTTTTTGGCGGGGATTGTGATGCTGGGACTTCTGGCCGGCGCTGTGGCACTGGTGATGGATCCGGTGGCATTTCGCGAGGACTCCTGGCGGTGGTTTGCCGTGTTGTTGCCGCTGGTGTTGTGGTTCGGCGATGTGCTGTACGCGGTGCACTACGGCGCGGCGTCGGCGATGGGAGAGGCCGCCGAGCGCAGATCCAGGCGCCAGGTCATCGGGCGGTATCTGCAGGAAATGGCCGTGGAGATGCCGCATACCGACCTGCGGCTGATCGGCAGCGTCGAAGGTCAGGCCCTGGAGATCGAGCCCGGTCCGGAGGGAATTCAATTGCAGGTTGCTGACGCCTCGCTGGCGGATGCCGTCGATATTCTGGTCACCGAAAATGCCCGCGTTCCCCTTCCGGAGGGCACGGATCGGGGAACTCACCCGATGGCCGGGATTGCACAATCAATGAATATGTCGCTGGCACTGGTGCTGCACCGTCCGACCGGCAGTCTTTCGCTGGAGGGGCTCGATATTCACCTGGCGCTCATCGGTATGCGTCAGTCCTCGGAGGGCGATGTGCCGTCGTACGCGTCCAGTGAGACCCTGGATCGGGCCCAGGAGTTGTGGCGAGGTCCAGTGGCATCGGCGGCGATGATCGAAGTCGTGGTCGGATTGTGGACCTGTGGAGTTGTCGAGG
>CAYUPT010000556.1:0-3117 GCA_964446725.1 uncultured Bradymonadales bacterium
TCGCCGATGGCGAGTCGGCTTCGGGGAGGAGCGTTGTGATGCTCCGGAACAGTGTTGCTCCTTTATGCTCGTATGAGTGCCGGCCGAGCCGCAGATTCGCACAGCGAATCATGCTCCGGGGAGGGGCGTAGTGATGGCGGTAATTGCTTGCTGGAGACGGAAGCGTCCGCTTTCGGCCGTCTCGTTGTGGTATCTGAACATTCCGGAACAGATCGCATTCACGCCGACCCCACCGACTTCGCTCGCCATAGCTCGCTCTGCCACCTCCCCGCGGAGCGGCGGCGGATCTCGGTGTTGTCGTTATTCGCTTGCTGAAACCCCATCCGATTCCGATCGAGCCGTAGGCACCCCGCGGGCGAGTCTGCTCCGGGGGAGGGCGTTTTGACGGATTACTCGAAACACTGTTGCTCTACAGAGCCAGCGGAGCGAGTAGCGTTGTGGAGTGGGCGCTGTAACGATGTGTTTTTGGCGTGACTGCAGGGGCGCTTGGACTTGTCGAAACGCGAATATTGGTGGTATATTCGCCGGCAGAGAACATAGAAGAAAATGCAACGCAGCCCTGGGTGCTGCGAGGTCGCAATCCAGCGGGTGCTCTCTTCTAGCCTACAGGCCTACCTCCATGACGGAACGACTCCGCGCGCTCGAGGATGAACTCACCGAAGAACCGCAGAACTCGGAGGCCTTTGCCGAGTTGATGCAGCGGCTGTGGGACGACGGGGATTGGCATTCGGTGGTGACCTGGCACGAGCGGCTCGGTGCCGAGACGTCGGATCTCGTCGATTACCGCCAGCTCGTAGATGACCTGCAGGAGTTCGCCGAGCATCGGGAGTCGGCTGTCGAAGAGGGCCGGGTCTGGACGGCGATTGGAGACCTTTGCCACGACGAGTTGGACGCCTTTGAGGAGGGGATGGAGGCCTATAAGACGGCGTTTCGCGCCAATCCGGAGGACGTGACGCCGCTTGAGAAGGCCCGCAATATCTACCGCGGACGCCAGAAATGGGATGTGATCGTCGAGATCTATCGCATTGAGTTGGAGGTCACCGACGATTCGGTGCGGCGCGTTCAGTTGTTGCTCAAAATCGCCCAGATCCAGGCCGATCGCCTCGATGATTTTGAGGGGGCCTGTCAGTCTCTGGATCGCGTGGAAAATGAAGACGCCGACGAGCCGTTTGCCGGACAGTTGCGAGAATTCTACGAGCGGGGATCCACGGTCCGAGATGCCATCGACGAGGCGCTGGAGTTGGCGGAAATGGGACTCAACGACGACGATGCGTCGATGGCATCGGCGGCGTTTATCGAAGCCGCCCAGCTGGAATACGACTCGTGGGCGGGTAGCATCGAGGAGGCGCTTCGTCTGGCCCGCAGAGCCCGGGACATCGACCCGGAGAGCGAAGATGCGCGACTGGTCGTCGACGCCCTGGAGTCGGAATTCGACGCCGATGATAGTTCGGCACCGGAGCCGGTCGATGGCGGCGAGGAACCGGCGGTTTCGGCCGGGCCGGAGCCGGGGGATGACGCACCGGCCGGGGATCCACAAGGTGATCCGGTCTCGGAAGAGGAAGAGGACCAGGAGCGGACGGTGCAGGCTCTGTACGCCGGGGTCGATGACTTCGACGGAACCGTCGAGGAGGCTCGCGCGGCACTGAAGTCGGATCGGACCGATCTATCGGCCTTAAAAAAAGTGCGCGCCAGTCTTCGCGATGCCGGCGATATGGCCGGACTTGCCGAGGTGCTCGAGGACTCGGTGCGCTACTTCCGCAAAGAAGCGGGGGAGTGGGAGGTCATGACCGAACTGGCCAATCTGTATTGGCTGGAACTCGGCGACGATGACCAGGCGGAGTACTACTTTCGGAAGCTCCGCAATCTCTTTGACGATGAATTCAACGAGGACGTCTTCAAATTCTACGAGGCCTACTACGAGGATGAAGGCGATTGGCGGCGGCTATTTCGGTTGCTCGGCGAATGGACCGACCACATCGAGGATCGCGATGAATACCGAATGATGGTCGAGCGCCAGTGCGATATCGCCGAATTCGAATTGGGGAATCCCGAAAAGGCGATCAGCGCCTGGGACGGGTTTCTCGATGAATACCCGGCCGACGAGGAGGCCCAGCGGCGTCTGCGCGAGTTATACGAGTCCAACGAGAAGTGGAATGCCCTGGTCACGTTGCTCAAAGAGCAGGTGCGCAGCCTCGCCGACGAGGGCGAGGAGACGGTGGACCGCCGCATCGGATTGTTGGAGGACATGGCCGATATCTACCGGACCCACATGGGTCTGGAGCCGATGGTCATGAAGATCATGTCCCAGATTCTGGAGCTCGATCCGGACCATCCGGATGCGTTTCGGCAGTTGCGCGAACTCTACGAAGCCAATCGCCGCTACAAGGATCTCGCCGAATTGCTGGCACACACCGCAGAGCGCATTGCCGACCGGGGCAGTGTGGGAACGGCCATCGATCGGCTCCGGGAGGCTGCCGACATCTGGGAGGAACGCCTCAATAACCAGACGGAGGCCATTCCCCATCTGGAGACGATTGTCGACATCGACCCCCGCGACGACCAGGTCCGCCAGCGACTTCGAAAAATCTACGAGAAGCGCCGGGACTTCGAGTCGCTCTTCGACCTTCGACTTCAGGAGGCGGAGTTGCTGTCGGCCGCAGAGCGACTCGAGGAGTTGCACGAGCTGCGTGAGTTGGCGCGCGATGAGCTCGGAGACGCCCGCCGCGAGGCCGACGTGTTGGAGCGGATCGTCGACGAAGAGCCCGGCGATCTGAACCTTTTGGAGGCCCTGGAGTCCGTACACCGCGATCTGGAAAATATGGAACGAGTGGCATCGCTTCTCGAAAAGAGGGCACAGCTTCTCGACGGCGACGAGTCCATCGACGTATTGGCCCAGGCGGCACGACTCCAGCGCGATGAGCTCGATGACGACGACGAGGCGCTTCGACTGTGGCGCGCCGTCCTGGAGCGAGAGCTAGAACACGAGGAAGGGTTTGGCTGCCTGGTCGAAATTTACGCCGAACGCCGCCAGTACGACGAGTTGCGAAAGCTCTACGAACAGGTGGGGAAGACGGAAGAACTCGTCGATTTCTTCGGCGATCTGGCCGCCGACCGACC
>CAYUPT010000557.1:0-3114 GCA_964446725.1 uncultured Bradymonadales bacterium
GCACCGTCAGTGCATCGTCGATGACAGCCCGGCGCCGACCTGCGGCAGCCTCCAGTGAGTTCGAAGACGCCGAGGTCCTCGAGATCACGGACATCAACTACCGATTCATTCACAGCGATGGTGTCCTGGTGGTGGCCACGGATTCTGTCTCCGACGCGAGGGTCTACCAATTACTCCACGGAACCTCCGAAGAGCAGTCAATGGGCGACGGCGCTTCCGGGCTTGGAAGACCGCTCCAGGAATCTGCCTTCTCCGGGCTTTACATTTCCGACGCCGAATGGCTCCAGCGCCCGCTTTTGCCCGGGATCTCCTCCACCGGTGGTGTCGAAGCTCCCGAAAAGGTGCGCACACAGCTCTCGGTGGGCTCGACGGGAATCAACCTCGACCTTCACATCTATCCCGGTCCCGTGACCATCATATCGGAACTGGAACGGTACATTCGCTCCGCATTCATCCAGGCAAAGGCCCGAGAGGCTCCCGGACTGCTTACCCGAGCCGCCGACAATGCCACGTCGTATTTCAACGGTAAACAGCGATGGTGTGAACCGGATGGTGATGAACCATGGCATCCCGCAGATCGCGCCGGAGTCGAGCCCGGGACCATTGTCGAATACGACGACAAAACCTTTCCCGGCGGTCCCAACATTGAAGTTCGCACCAACAGTGAAATCCCCGAAGATGGCGCTCCCCTCATGCCCGATCCGGTGGTCGTCGGAGACGTCAATATTGAGGCAGAAGTCATCTTTGAACAGCTCGGCATTCCCCTCGATGAGCCACTCTACTTTCGATACACTTTTCAAACCGGTCCCGCCGCCGACGAGCGTCTCCAATCTATTCGCGACTCCGGAGACGGACCCGGGCGAGGCGAAGACGCCCGAGCCGTCCTGACCGCCGAAGCCAACTTCGATCCCGAGCGCCCCGATCACCACACAACAACTCACCAGCTGATCATCGACTCGTCGGATCAACCCTGGGCAATGCCGATGTGGACGGAACATCAATTTCAATAATCTCGCCCCCCGGACCTATCTAAAAAAACTGTCCGGCCCCCAGGCTGAGCCCCGGCCCGTCAGCGCCGAGTATCGGCGGTGCGTAGTCGACGCGGATGACGATTCCGTGAAAGTCCTTGGAAATGATCCTCAATCCACCGCCTGTGGTGACCGCCGTGATACCGGCGATATCCCGGGGAATGTCGGCGACATTGACGGCGTCGACGAAGGCGACGGGCTCCAGAATTACCCGTCTATTGTCGACGACGGGAACGCGAAGTTCGACGTTGGTAAACCAGTGATGGGCGCCCCGGTGGCGATTGTTGACCGTGCCGCGCAAAATCCCGAGGCCGCCGGCGAAAAATTGCATATGGACGGGCTTTGAGGTTCGGAACCCCAGCTCGGCGCGCGTCGCCAGCGTCGCGTCCAATGGCAGTGGGCGGAAATCACGAAAGGTCGTCTGAATTCTCTGCGATCGGGGACTGGTCGTCCCGAAGTGGAAATGCTGTTCGGCCACGGTCCGCAGTGTCGTTCCCGACAGCGCGTGTTGTCGACGATTAATTCGGCCGAGTTGCCCGCTGACGCCGACGGTCACCGTCTGCATCGCCTCCTGAAGCCCGCCCCGCTCTTGCTGGGCGGTGCGCGCGGCGTCTCCGACCATGTCGTACGAGAAGGTATCGGCATCAAAGGAGGTCTCAATGCCGGTGCGGAACCATCGGGCCCATTCTTTGGATAATTGCAGCGACGTCGATCGACGGGTCCGCAAAAATCCGCCTTCGATATGCCCCGCCTGGTCGTAGAGGGTATACATCCGATTATTGTATGCGCCGCGCAGCGTCACCGCCTGACGACCATCCAAAAATCGCGGATCTCGAAACCACAACTGGATGGAATTGGCACTGCCGAGGCGCGAATAGGTCACGCCCCCCTGTAGAAAACTGCCGCCGAGGTTGACATCCTGCAGACCGAGCCGGAGCTGCAGGGTATTTCCCCCCTGACCGAATCGAAAGCTGGGAGAGACGGTGTAGCGCTCATCGACGGTCAAACGCAGTGCGCCGCCGTCGATGCCATCATCGAATAGGTCGTCGTCCCCGTAGGTACCGATGGAACTGTCGTCGAATTCCCAGTCCACGCGCCGAAAGATCTGCGTATTGCGCAGTCGCTGAACACTCTCTTCGACGGCGTCGATGGTCGTAATATCGCCTTCCTCAAAGAGGAGCTCTCGCTCTACAACCGAGCGCTTGGTGCGCAACAGTCCATCGATGACGATAGCGTCGATGCGCAGGCATTGCTCACAGCCTTCACTTGCCGCGTCGACGGCCGGCTCCTCGGCCGATACAGAGGCGACCGTAGCCATCGTTGCGACCATCACCATCGCCCACCACCATCGGGACGTACCGCGATATGACGCGGAGCATCGTTCAGTCGTCATTGCGGTATTGCTCGAGTTCATAGCTCTTTACTTTGCGGATCAGATTGCGCCGCGACACACCGAGATCCCGGGCGGTCTGCGCTTTGTTCCAGCCGGTCTTTTGGAGCCCGTCGAGAATCATCTTGCGCTCCAGAAGCTCGATGGCCTCCGGCAGATTCCGATCTCCGATACCAAATGCCGGCGCATCGGGCTCGGCATCTGCAATCGGCGACCGCAACCAACGGGCCTCGATCGTCGATTCATCGCCGGACATGATGACGAGCCGCTCGATTTCATTTTCCAGCTCGCGGACATTGCCCGGCCAATCATAATTCATCAACTGCTCCAGGCATTGTTCACTGAGCGTTTTAGCGGGAGTTTGGTACCTCTGAGCCGCATCACTCATAAAGAAGTTCGCCAGCAATTCAATATCCTCACGTCGTTCGCGAAGCGGCGGAATCGACAACTCGATGACGCGAATCCGAAAATAGAGATCTCGGCGAAAGTCTCCACTCTGGACCATCGCCTCCAGATCGGAATTGGTGGCACACAACAATCGGACATCTACATTTCGCACCTCCGTATCTCCGACCCGAACCAGGGTCCCCTCCTGGAGGACACGCAGCAATTTCGTCTGGAGATGTTGGTCCATATCGCCGATTTCATCGAGCAGTAGCGTCCCGCCATCGGCGGCCTCGAAGAGTCCCTCGCGGT
>CAYUPT010000558.1:0-3112 GCA_964446725.1 uncultured Bradymonadales bacterium
TGATCTTGAGCAGTGCCTGCTGGACGCCCTCCCCGGAGACATCGCGGGTGATCGACGGGTTTTCACCCTTGCGGGCGACCTTGTCGATCTCGTCGATATAGATGATGCCGCGGCTCGCCTTGTCGACGTCGCCATCGGCGGCCTGCAACAGATTGACGATGATATTTTCGACGTCCTCTCCGACGTAGCCCGCCTCGGTGAGGCTTGTGGCGTCGGCGATGGTAAACGGAACGTCCAAAATCCGGGCCAGCGTCTGAGCCAGCAGGGTTTTGCCGCTTCCGGTGGGGCCGATCAGCAAGATATTGGACTTTTGTAGCTCCACATCGTCGCTGTCGACGTGGCTGTCGATGCGTTTGTAATGGTTGTGGACAGCGACCGCCAGGCTTCGCTTGGCCTTTTCCTGGCTGATGACGTACTGGTCGAGCACGTCTTTGATCTCGACCGGCGGCGGCACATCGGCGCGCTGATCTTGCTGGTCTTCGCGCTGGACCTCATCGTCGATGATGTCTCCGCACAACCCGATGCATTCGTCGCAGATATAGACGGTGGGCCCGGCGATCAGTTTCTGGACGTCGCGCTGGCTCTTGCCGCAAAACGAACAGCACAGGTTGGCTTGTCCACCCCCGCTGTTGCCATTGTCTGCCATGAGATATTCCTGATGTCTTCGTGCCCTGTTGACGCCTCGAGGGTCAAATGTAGTTCCGAAGTCCTCGAGACTCGAACGTCATCCAAAAAACGGCCCAACGACAACCCTTATTTCAATGGATTGTAGATCGACCTTCCATCTACGGTATCAGAGACGGTGTCAATTCAAAAAAGGACACCGCCCAAATACGGCCCGATCGGCCGGTCATGATTTGTCGCGAGGCGCCACAACTTCATCGACCACACCGTATTCTCGGGCGTCTTCGGCGCTCATAAAGAAGTCGCGATCCGTGTCTTCTTTGACCCGCTCAAACGGCTGGCCGGTGGTGTCGGCCAAAATCGTATTGAGCGTCTTTCGAAGCTCCAGAATCTCCTGGGCCTGAATATCGATGTCCTCGGCCTGGCCGCTGAGGCCGCCCATCATCGGTTGATGGAGCAAAATCCGGGAGTTCGGAAGGCTGTATCGATGTCCCGGCTCGCCGGCGGTCAGCAAAATGGCGCCCATCGACGCCGCCTGCCCGAGGCAGATCGTCGAGATCGGAGCCTCCACGTATTGCATCGTATCATAGATCGCCAGACCGGCAGTGACGCTGCCGCCCGGGGAGTTGATATACAGCGAGATCTCTTTTTCCGGATCTTCGCTCTCCAAAAAGAGCAACTGAGCGATGATCGAATTCGAGACCTGATCGTTGACCTGGGTGCCCAGAAAGACAATTCGGTCTTTGAGCAGTCGGCTGAAAATATCCCAGCCGCGTTCTCCGCGGTGAGTTTCTTCGACGACATTGGGGATAAAGCCCATCGGTATCCTCCCTGAAGGCAGTATGAAACACGTCAATCAATACCATCGCCAGCCTCAATATTAAAATTGCCGGCCGGGGCCGACCGCCGTTGTCGGCGGCAGGCCCCGGTGAATCCGGGCCGCTGGCGATGGGCCAGTTTACTTGTCGTCGTTGTCGTCTTCGGTGTCGTCGTCTGCCGCTTCGGCGATGTCGACGCCGGGCCCTTGTTCTTCCGGCTCCGGCCAGTCGACTTCGGTGATGTCGGCTTCCGACAGCAGATGGCTTTTGATCTTGTCCAGAAGCACCGTGGCGTTGGCCTGGCGCATCATATCTTCGTTCTGCCGCATAAACGACATGTATTGCTGGACGTTGATGCCCATCTGCTCGGCCTGCTCGTCGAAGAATTCGTGCAGGTCTGATTCTTCGACCTGGATATTCTCCTTTTGCGCAATCTCCATCAGAATGAATTCGGACTTGATCTGACGGATCACATCGTCGCGCATCTGCTCTTTGAGGGCATCCGTATCGAGATCGATCTCGTCCGGATCCAGGCCCTGCTGCGAAAGCATCTGGAGGCGCTGTTCGGCCGTCTTGTCGAGCTGTTGCTCGACGAATTGCGGCGGCAGCTCAAAGTCGTTTTGCTCAAGCAGCGCGTCCACCAGGTCTTCGTGGGCGATCTGGTTGGCCTGCTCGTTGCGCTGTTCTTCGAGGCGGTCGCGAATATTGCCTCGAAGCTCCAGAAGGGTGTCGCCCTGGCCGGTCTGGACGGCGAAATCGTCGTCGACCTGCGGAAGGACCTTCGTTTCGACTTTTTTGACGTCGAGCCGAACTTCGACTTCCTCGCCCCGCAGTTCTTCGGCCGGGAAATTCTGGCCGAGTTCGACGTTGGATTCGACGGTGGCGTCGGTTTCGGCGCCCTCGAGCGCCTCGTCGATGCCCGGAAGGGCTTGGCCGGCGCCGATCTCGATCTGGATGTCGTCGCCCTGCATCGGCTCCAGTTCCGGCCGATCGTCGAGGGCTTCAAAGTCGACGGTGACAATATCACCGGCCGCAATTTCGGTGCGCAGCGACACCGGCTTGGTGTCGGCGTGCTCGTGGCGAAGGGCCTCCAGTTCCTGGTCGATGGCCTCGCCGTCGATCTCGACGGTCGGCTTTTCGACCTCGATCCCCAGATAGCCGACGGGATCGATGTCGGGGCGCAACTCGGCGTCGATGCTAAAGGCCAGCTTGTCGTCGCCCTGCATCGGCACCGCCGTCACTTCCGGCGTCCCCAGATGGAGGACCTGGCCCATCTCTTCGATCAGCTCGTTGACGCTGTCGTTGACCAACTCTTCGACGACTTCCTGGGTGACCTGAGGCCCGTAGCGCTGGCGCATGACGTCCAGCGGTACATTGCCCTTGCGAAAGCCGTCGAGATCGACGTCTTCGGACATCTCGCGCAGTCGCTTGTTGATGCGTCCTTCGAAATCTTCTTTGGGGACGGTGACATTGGCGGTACGCGTCAGTTCACCTGTCTCTTCGACCTCGTATTCCATCTATGGTTTCTCCTGCAAAAAGCGTTGGGTGTCGACGGTTTCGTCGAGGCACCGGTGCGGGTAAATGATCAAAGGATGATTCAAGACTCGACTTCGCTCGTACCTAACACTGTGCGCGGTGGCTGGCAACCACTGTGAAAACACGGAGTTAAC
>CAYUPT010000559.1:0-3105 GCA_964446725.1 uncultured Bradymonadales bacterium
CGGCGAACCTCACATCGCCGCCCGGCACGAAATAACCGAGGCCTATGCCAATACTGTCGACTCCTCTCCGGACCCTCGCATACTCCGGCCCACTCATCGTCGATACGCAGTCTCGCAAGCCGTCGACGCTCCCCTTATTTCCCCTCCTGGCCTTCTTTGCTCCTTTTGCCTCTTTGCGGTTCAACCCTCTCTGCCCCCTCTACGGTTCAACCCGGGGCGTCATGCCGTTCAGAAATCCACGTCCACGACACGGACGTCATAGGTTCGCGGAGCATCGCTGTATATCCAGTCGACGGAAGCCGACTTCTGGGACACGAATCCATTCGACCAGAAGGCGGCCTCGATGAGTCCGGTCGCAGCGCCGACGAGAATTCCACCGCCGGCAAATTGAGAGATAATCCAGGGACTGTACTCCATGCCGGTCACCAGGTAGACGCCGACGCCGATGAGCCCGCCGAGCATGCCGCCCCAGACGGCATTGCGACCGACGACCCACATCCAGTGTTCGCCGGGTTGATCGTAGGGAAAGAGCGAACGCACCGGGGCCCGGGACTCATGGGGCTCGCCCTCATCGCGCAGCATATCCTCGATTTCAATGACCCTGGAAGCCTCGTCGCCCGACGTTGCGGTCGGCGGGCTGTCGACGGCTTCGACCGGGCCCTGCTGAGCCCAGACGGGCGACGAAAATCCGGTGATCATCGCCAGCGTGACGACCACTATCGCCGCCATACCAGACGCGGTGAGTTGATTCATGGCAAACCTGCATAGGAGGGAACGGCGCCACCGGAAATGACCGATGGCGCCGGGTGTTCGTCAGCGATCGATCTGTCAGAATTCGCCTTGAATCACGGGGACCTCGAAGGTATCGGGCGCGTTTTGCTGCACCCAGTCCACCGAGGCCGGTCGCTCATCGAGGGCCGTCGTCGCCGGCTCGTCGGCGCCGGTCAACGCCGTGATCAATCCCACGGTGCTGCCGACCAGAATACCGCCACCGGCAAATTGAGCGATCAGCCACGGACTGGCCTCAAAGCCGGTGAGCAAAAAGACGCCGAGTCCGATCAGACCACCGGCGGCACCGCCCCAGAGAGCGTTGAGTCCGACGGTGCGCACCAGTCTCAGATCATTGCCGTCATCGCCATTTTGGGCGTAGGTATCACCCTGGGAATAGGTCTCATCGCTGGTGTCGGTTGCGCTGTCGGTGGTCATGTCGTCGATCGTGACCGCCGGTTCCGATGATTCAGACACGTCGCCGTGGCCAAAGGCCAGCGCCGGCAACAGCAATAATCCCAGGACCATGCCCAGGATTGCGCTGAATCGAAAAAGGGAATACCCACTCATTGTTCCTCCGTTTGAAAGGGGGGATGGTAAACGGCTCGGTGCAGGCTACGTACAGTCGAAGTTAGTCACTGACATCGCCGCACCAAATTCCGGTCTCCCGAATTGGATTGTCAGCACCGCCGACGGTGTTCAGATTTTATTCCACCGATCTGGCGCGGCCCGGCGACAACAAAACGGGGTTGAACACCACCCCCACTTGCTGGATCATGGAGGCCGATGTCGACGCACCTCGAACCCACCGCTTTGGACAATCCGCAATGGATGAATTCAGGTCCCATACCGAGCCATCTCCGGAGGATCGGGTGATACTCCAGGAGCGCTTTGAGCTGGGTGAAAAACTCGGCGCCGGCGGCCAGGGCACGACGTACCGCGGGTTTGATCACCACACCGAGACCGCCGTGGCCATCAAGGAGCTGGGGCTCGATGTCGCCGACGACTGGAAGGCCATCGAGTTATTCGAGCGCGAGGGCCAGGCGCTGCGCAACCTCGACCACCCGGCGATCCCGTCGTATATCGACGCCTTTCACCAGCGCGACGACGACACCATCCGCTTTTTCCTGGTTCAGGAGTTCGTGGAGGGCACCACATTTCGAGGGCTGATCGACGACGGCGAGCGCATTTCAACGGACGACGCCATGGCGTTTCTCGACGAAGCGCTCGATATTCTGGACTATCTCCACGGCATGCATCCGCCGGTGATCCACCGCGATATCAAGCCATCGAATCTGATGCTTCGCTCCGACGGCTCGGTGGCACTCGTCGACTTCGGCGCCGTTCAGGTCGTCGAGCCCCACACCCTGACGGGTTCGACGATTGTGGGCACCACCGGGTATGTGGCGCCCGAGCAACTCGCCGGCCGCACGGTCCCGGCCAGCGACCTGTACGCCCTGGGGGCGACGGTCATTCATCTATTGACCCACATCCACCCCGCCGATCTGCCGGTGGAGCGGATGCGTCTGCAATTCGAAGACAAGATCATCGAGGCTCCCCCGCCACTGACCGATTTTCTGCAAGGTGTGCTGGAACCGGTTGTCGAAGACCGCATCGCCAACGTCAACGAGGCCCGCTCGGTACTCTCCGGAAGCCAGGATGCCGAAGTCCCCGTCGTCTCCCCCAACCGCCCGCCGCCGGTGCTTCGCCGGCCGGTGGGAAGCGACATCGAAATCCGGGAAGACGGGGACCGACTGACCGTGGCGCTGCCGGCCTCCAGTCGCTATCGGCGATTTTACTGGGCGACGGCACTGGTGGTTCTGGCGGGACTGGCGTCGCTGCTGCCTCTGGTGACCTCCAAGAGCCTCCCGATTATGGCGGCCGCCTTCGGGGCTTTTTTGCTGGTGGGCCACCTCTTTATTAGCCCCACCAGACTGGTCATAGAACCCGACACCTTCTCGATCCACCGCCACACGGTCAACGGAAACCACCGCGGATGGAGCGAGGATCTGGCCGATATTGAGATCCGCGAGGCCGGCGAAGAGAAGTTTTTGATGTGCATCCCCATGCCCGCCCATCTGGTGTTGATGGAGGGCGTCTACTCCCACCACTTCGGCTTTGGGTTGACCTCCACCGAGCGCCGCTGGGTCCAGGGCAAAGTCCGCAAGCGCCTGAGCGCCGTCTAAATAGCTGATCGAGATAGTCCAACACTTGCACGTTGATGATAACGCCTTGAGCCGAAGTTGACGGTGGCAGTTGTCACGACGTCCGGTGGTATGTTTTCAAACTTTGCTCCCCACCGGCGCGAGGCCGGTTGGGGCCGCAGAATGCCGGGAG
>CAYUPT010000560.1:0-3105 GCA_964446725.1 uncultured Bradymonadales bacterium
CCGACGGCCTCGTCACCGCCGGCGGAAAGGTCTTTCTCGACCCCGGCCAGGAGACCTGTTATATCGGCGGTGAGTTCTACAGCGACGGCGCCGAAAATCCGAGCAATAACTGCCAGATCTGCGACGTCGAGTCGTCGACGGATTCCTGGAGCGACAACGAAGACGGCATCGTCTGCGACGACGACGGCTGCACCATCTCGGTCTGCGACAGCGGCCAATGTGTGGTCGACCAGCAAGTCGACTGCGACGACGGCAACCCCTGCACCGAAAACGACTGCGTCGACGGCGAATGCGTCTTCGACTCCGAACCCAAAGACGGCGACACCTGCGACGACGACGGCCTCAGTTGCACGAGCTTTACCTGCGACGACGGCGAGTGCCAGGAGTCCATCGACTCCGGCTGTCTCATCGACGGCGCCTGCTACGACGACGGCACCGTCAATCCGGGCTCCGACTGCTTCGAGTGCAATTCGTCGGAGAGCACCAATTCCTGGACGCCGCGCGACGCCGGCGACCCCTGTGACAACGGTATCTTCTGTACCGTCAACGACACCTGCGATGGCGCCGGCCAGTGCACGGCGGGCGACGATCTCAACTGCGATCCCGTCGACTGCTACGACGACGTCTCCTGTTCCAATGCCGCCAGCGCCTGCGTACCCAGCGGGCCGCAGACCGGCACCAGTTGCGACCTCGATGACGGCAACGCCTGCACCGCCGGGCTCTGCGACGACGGGATGTGCGGCGTCGACATCACCGACGGCTGCTTTATCGACGGCCAGTGCTACGACGACGGCGACGAAAACCCGAGCAACGAATGCCAGATGTGCAACCCGTCGGTCTCCGACAATAGCTGGAGCGACAAACAAGACGACACCACCTGTGATCCGGCCGACGGCCTCAGTTGCACCTCCGGCAGTTGCCAGGCCGGAAGCTGCGAGGCCGAAATTGCCAGCGGCTGCCTCATCGACGGTACCTGCTACGCCGACGGCGCCGAAAATCCCAGCAATGACTGCCAGGTCTGCGACTCCATGCAGTCCGACAATAGCTGGTCCAATACCTCCGACGGCACCACCTGCGATCCCGGCGACGGCCTCAGTTGCACCGGAGGCTCCTGCGCCGCCGGAAGCTGCCAAGCCGAAGTCACCGAGGGGTGTCTCATCGACGGCACCTGCTACGCCGACGGCGCCGAAAACCCCAGCAATAACTGCCAGCTCTGCGATTCCACCGACGACGACAACAACTGGTCGAATGCCTCGTCGGGCACGGTCTGCGGCTCCGGCTTTTGCAGCGACGACAACCAGTTGACCATCAATCAGACCTGTGACGGCGCCGGAAGCTGTCAGCCCGGCGAGACCGAGGACTGCGGCGACTATCTGTGCGAAGACGGCGCCTGTCTCGACAGTTGCGAAGACGACGACGATTGCTTCGAGGACGCCTACTGCAGCGACGACAACGAATGTTCCACCGAGCCCCGTCAGCCCATCGCCGACGCCGGGCCCGACCAATTCGTCAACGACGAAGACTCCGTGACCCTCGACGGCACCGGAAGCTTCGATCCCGACGGCAATGAATTGACCTACGCCTGGGAGCAGACCAGCGGCGAAGAGGTCGACCTCGACGATCCGACGTCGTCGGCGCCGACCTTCGAGGCCCCCAGAGCCGAGCCGCCCGGCGAGGAATTGGAACTTCGATTCGAATTGGTCGTCGACGACGGCGCTTTGTCCAGCGAACCGGACGACACCGCCGTCTTCGTGACCAACGACGGCAACGAAGCACCGGTCGCCGTCATCGAAGGGCCCACCGAAGCTCAGGCCGGCGACGAAATCCGACTCGACGGCGGCGAGAGTTTCGATCCCGACGGCGACGAGATCGTCGACTACCAGTGGAGCCACATCTCGGGCTCGCCGCTGCCCACAATCGCTCAGACCGACGCCGATTCCGCCGTCGATGTCACCTTCCCGGAGGAGCTCGACGAACCGGAGACCTACATCATCGGGCTCATCGTCAGCGACGGACTGGCCAATAGCGAACTCGAGGGCCACGAAATCATCGTCGAGCCCATCGAGCACTCCGATGACATCGGCCCCGATGCCGGACCTGACGCCGGCCCCGATGCCGGGCCCGACGACCCGTCACTGGACGGCGACCTGGAGGGCTCGGGCTGCGTCTGCAGCGCCACCGGCGGCGGCGACCTCCCGCCCGGTTCGGCCATTGTCTTCGTGCTGACCGGCCTCGCCATCTGGCGCCGCTGGAGGTCGTGAGGTGACTGACGCGACCTGTCACCAGGCTGGGCGGATCATCGGACCGGCCGCGGCACTTCTGGCCGCGGCCGCCATCACCACCTCCGCGGGATGCGAACGGGCCGACCGGCCCCCGCCGGAGTCCCAGGCCGTGACCACGCAGGTGTCGCTATTCAATGCCACCCACGACGTACTGCCGCTTTCGGTCCGCTCCATCCAGAGCGACTACACCATCGACTGCGACCTGGTGGCTGCCGAGCCCGATCGCTACCTGAGCGACGTCCATCTGACAAATCGCTATCCGCTGAGCGAACAATTCGACTTCGACATTCTTTCGGGTCTGGAAGTCCCGATTCGCGTCGACCGAAACCCCGCCGAATTCAACGAGGATTGCCACTTGGCCTTCGTCGATCTCGACACCGACGACGACAGGCTGGAACCGGTGGCCATCAGCTGGCCGCGCAATCTCGACGAAAAAACGGTCTACTACGACGTCCACGCCCCCGCCGATACCCCGCCCGGCGACCACACCCTGGTGGCCGACGTCGATCTCGAGGGCGTCGACGACGAAACACTCGACGAGCGCCCCTGGCGCCACCGGCCCTGCGGCGGCGATCTCGACGATTGTTCGGAGTCCGAATACGCCACCCTTCTGGAGCCGCTCGCCGGCGCTGACTACTCGTGGTCCGTCGACGGTGACATCCCGCGCGAATCGAGTTGGGAGCCCCGCGAATACGACGAGCGACCGTATGCCGATCCCGACGACGAGTGCCAGACCGGACGGGAGGCGACGCCGCTTCGCTGGGACAATCCGCCGTCGGGGACCTGGCGCGTCGAATCCATCGACGAAGTCCTCGTCGAACTC
>CAYUPT010000561.1:0-3103 GCA_964446725.1 uncultured Bradymonadales bacterium
CGTCATGGTCACCGCGGGCTCGGTTCCGCCGGCCGCCCAGACCGAAGAGAAGCTGGAAGCGCCATTCCAGCTCGACTTCGACGCGGCGCCATTCCAGCGACCACTCGTGGATCTACGCGTCGGCCCCTCCGCCGGCCACACAAGCCCTCCGGACCGACCTCCTCCAAGCCCGGTCGCCGGATAACGCACCTCTACCGGGCGCGTTATCCCGCGCAGCGAACGACATCGTCGACACTCGACATTTGGTGTCGGGATGTCGACGACAACTGTGTCGAGATGTTTGAGCGGCAACGTCGCGTTGCAACCGACAGACCGTAGCTGACTTGTGCCGATGTGACCGATGTGTCACAAATCGCCAGGTGCAGATCAACGAGGATTCGAAGAATAAACGCAGCGCAACTCGCTGCGAACCAACTTCAACTGACAACCTTTTGAAACTCAGGAGCAACACTTATGGCTATGGAACAACAAGAAGGAAATGGCAGCACAGTACTGATGGTGATCGCCATCGGTCTGCTTGCCTTCGGACTCGGCTGGGGGCTCAGCACCCTGGATATCAGCTCCGACTCCCCGGACGCAGCAACCGGCGAAGTCGTGGGCGAAAGCGACAGACTCCCCATCGGAGACAGTCCCGTCAAAGGCGCCGCCGACGCCCCGATTACCGTCGTTGAATTCACCTCCATGCAGTGCCCGTTCTGCGCCCGCGCAGCCGGTACCCTGGACGAACTGGTTGAACGCTACGACGGCGACGTCCGTCTGGTCTTCAAACACTTCCCGCTTGGCATGCAAGAGCAAGCCGAACCGGCCTCCCGCGCACTGGTCGCAGTTCAGCGACAGGACCGAGAGGCGTTCTGGGATATGAAAGATGCCCTCTTTGAACGCATCGACGACTACGACGCCCAGCCGATGGAAGACCTGGGTGCCGAACTCGCCGGCGACCTCGGCCTGGACGTCGACCAATTCCGCGAGGACTTTAATGACCCGGAAGTCGCCGAATACGTCCAGAACGATCAGCAACTCGGGCAAGACCTCGGCGTTCGCGGCACGCCTCACTTCTTCATCAATGGCGAAGTCGTCAACGGCGCCCAGCCCATCGAAGAATTCGAACAGGTCGTGGATCGACAACTCGAGCTGATTCAAGAGCTCCGCGACGACGGTGTCGCCGAAGACGACCTGTACGCCGCGGCCCTCGAGCACAACCTCGACAGCGACGACGACGATGAACAGGCCCAGCGCGACCGTCCGGAACCCCAGGAAGAAGAAACGGAAGTCCATCACGTCGACATCCGTGACACCGATCCTGTTAAAGGCGCGAGCGAAGAAGATGCACTGGTGACCATCATGGAATTCTCGAGCTTCCAGTGCCCGCACTGCGCCCGAAGCGCCGATACCCTTCAGGAACTCGTCGAGAACTATCCCGACGAAGTCCGCATCGTCTTCAAGCACTTCCCGCTTGGCATGCAGGAACACAGTGAACCGGCCTCGCGCGCTTCCGTCGCCGCCCACAACCAGGGCCAATTCTGGGAGTACTACGACGCGTTGTACGAAAACCAGCGCCGATTCAGCGACGACCTGTGGGTCGAATTGGCCGAAGACCTCGGACTCGATATCGATCAGTTTACCGAAGACTTCGAAGCCCAGGAGACGGCCGATATCGTCGAACAGGCCCAGGCCGACGGACGCTCCGCCGGCATCCGAGGCACCCCCGGCTTTTTGATCAACGGCATTCAGGAAGGCGGCGCCCAGCCCCTCCAGGCCTTTGAAAACTACGTCGATGAACAGATCGAAATTGCGGAATCGATCCGCGACGAAGAAGGGCTTAGCGGCGATGAGCTCCACGCCGCCGTCGTCGACTACAACAAAGAAAACGCCGGTGGTGGCGCCGACGCTCCGCAGCCGGAAGCCGAAGAAAGTGACTTCGATCCCGACGACCTCAGTGTCGGCGATTCCTTCACCAAGGGCGCCGATGATCCGGAACTGACGATCTATGAATTCTCGAGCTTCCAGTGCCCGTTCTGTGCCCGAGCGGCCGATACGATGGAAGACGTGATGGAAGAATACGGCGACCGGGTCCAACTGGTCTACAAAAACTTCCCGCTCCCCTTCCAGGGCGAAAGTGAACCGGCCGCCCGCGCCGCGGTTGCCGCCGGCCAGCAAGGTCAATTCTGGGAAATGTACGAAGCCCTCTACGACAACCAGGATGATTTCGGTGATGACCTCTGGGAACGACTGGCCGAAGATATCGGACTCGATATGGCTCAATTTCGCCAGGACTTCGAGAGCGATGCTGTCGCCGAGCAGGTCGAAGCCGAGCAGGCCGAAGGTCGCTCCGTCGGTGTCCAGGGCACGCCCGCATTCTTCATTGGTGAAGAAGAAATGAGTGGTGCCCAGCCCTACGCCGAGTTCGAACGCGTCATCGAACGCCAGCTGTAATGACCACCACCTCGATGCGGTGAGGGTTCGCCTGGTGCGAACCTCGCCGCATGGAACCACCCAACCCGTCGCCGACTATTCGGCGGCGGGTTTTTTTCGTGCCTGTCTCATTGCACGGCGAGTACTCGAATCATAGATTGCACGAACCTGTCTCGAGCCATCTGGAATTAACGGAGCCGCCCACCATGGATCGCATCCCGCGCTCACTGATCATCGTTCTGACACTGATCCTCCTTGTCGGTACTGGAAGTTGTTCGACATCATCGCCGACAGCGGACGACGACGTTCCGCCGGCCGAGGCGTCGACCCTTGCCGACAGCGACCTGATTCCCGTCGGCGACAGTCCGATCTACGGCGATCCGGACGCCCCGGTGACCATCGTCGAATTCAGTTCGATGCAGTGTCCCTTTTGCGCCCGCGTCGACGATACGCTCCAGGAACTCGTCGAGCGCAACCCCGATGATGTCCGGCTGGTTTTTAAGCACTTTCCACTGCCTTTTCAGCAGCAGAGCTCGGAGGCATCGAAAATTCTGGAGGCGACCCGCCAACAGGATGAGGCGGCGTTTTGGGATATGAAATCGGCGCTATTTGAACACATCGACGAATTTCCACAGCGCTCGATGGAGGAGCTGGGAGCGGAATTGATCGCCGACTTCGGCCTCGACGAAGA
>CAYUPT010000562.1:0-3100 GCA_964446725.1 uncultured Bradymonadales bacterium
CGTGAAGAAGTATTCATTGGCGCCGCGCACCGCCGAGGAGTGAACTATGGTTCTAAAATATCCGATGCACCGCAGTAGATGCGTCGTGAATAATCGGGCCCAAAAAACGGAACAACCCGCTGGCCGTTTGAGGGCCAGCGGGTTGTTGTGAGTCGGAGCGGTCGGATTCGAACCGACGACCCCATGCACCCCATGCATGTGCGCTACCATACTGCGCCACGCTCCGATATGTGCTGTGGCGGCAAATCCTCTCCGCCGGGGGCCCACTGTTTAACCAGAAAACCGGGACACCGTCAAGAGGATAATACCGCAGTGGTTCCTACAGATCGCGGAGGCCATCTATTCCAGCTCCGGTCGACCCATCGGCGCCCGGCGAGCCGGGTTATGGCGTGAGGTTTCGCTCTCGGCACGATTCCTCGGAGGTTCCCCGCCGCTCCATGCAACGCTCAAAGGGCTCGCAGCCGTGGACATCGCCGTCGGTGACGTAGCAGCGGTGGCGTTCGATGCAGTCGCGGCAATTGTCTTCGATGACCCGCTCTCGGTTTTCTTCGGAGCGGGCCTGGGCGGCCTCGCGCTGCCTCTCGATTTCGGCAACACCGCGGTTGTCGCGGTAGATCTCGACGATAACTTCTCCTTGTCCGAAGTCCGGCCATTGGTCGGCCTCCGGTCCACGGGGTTGATCGTGGTAGAACTCGACGGTCAGCTCGCCAGAGACCGATGCACAACCGACGGCGGTCCAGGCCGATCGATTCTCCCGCGGGGCGACCTGTGAAGTGCCGCCGGAACCGCGCGAAAACCCGGGGTTATTGGCCAGACTCTGAATATCTTCGTCGGGGTGATAAAAATCGGTATGAAAGGTCTGGCGAGCCTGCCAGTTGAGTTCGGCGTCGGTGTCGAGAGCCATGACGATGGCGTGGCACTGACCGGCGGCCGTATCGATGCGCAGCGGGCTGAGATTCGCCAGATCTAGACGCCGGGTATCGATATGCTCGCTGTAACCGCGCTCGTTCGCCTCCTCCGCCTGCTGGGCCAGCAACACCTCCGGGTCCCGCTCGATCTCCGCGGGCTCGACATCCGGGATATAGACAGCGATTCCCGTTCCGTCGGCAATATTGAGGACCGCGATATTGGCTCCCATCTCACCGGCTGCTTCCCGCAGTGCTAACCGGATCTCGTCGTCGGTGTACCCCTCGGTACTGGAGGCGCGCAGATCGGCGACCTCTTCGATGGACTCGTCTTCTGTCGGGTAGTCCGATTCATAGACCAACTCGTCGGGGCCTCCGAAATAGATCCCATCCGGCAGCTCGTCTTCGGAAGCATCGAACTCGTAGACCTCGACCTCATCGGCGTCTCGCTCCGAGAGGTCGGGACCGCGAATCGACATCGACGTCGTCCGGGTCACAGAGGGAAGATCGACGGACGAGCCACCGGACGAAGCCGATGGATCCGATGACTCCGCTTCCGACGCCGGTGCCTGTTGGTCGGGCGATGATTCCCTCTCCGAGCTGTCGTCGCGAACCTCCTGGGCTGCCATATCGGCGGCCTTTAGCGCCGTCTGACAGCCGGTCACCGACGCCACGACCACCATCAGTATCGCCATTACCACCATCGATGTTGTCAGACGCTTCACCATAGATCCTTGTTCGGAACTGCCGCTCCCCTCCGATTCCGGCGTACACCGCGCTTCGCTGCGGACTCATAAGTACCTACTAACTTCTGTGACAGGCCGGCATCTTAAGGCATGGTTCGCCCCGCTTTCAATCACTATCGGACCTGCGATGGGAATTTGGCCCCGACCCAGGCCGCGCTGTGGCGCCCCCCGAACCCACCCCACTCGCCGCGACCTCGGTCTTGAAGTTTATAGGGGGCCGATGCATCATGGCGGCGAACGCAAGTTCGGGCATCCGATTCGACGGTCAATAGCCGCCGAATGGGAGACCAACAATTCCGAGGTATTGCCGTGCAAAAAGTCGTAGCGATTGCCAATCAGAAAGGGGGCGTCGGAAAGACGACGACCTCCGTGAATATGGCGGCCTGTCTGGCCGGCGAGGACTGTTCCGTATTGCTCATCGACCTCGACCCGCAGGGCAATGCGACCAGCGGTCTCGGTATCGATCGCGAGGACTGCGAGGCGTCGATTTACGACGGCCTCGTCGACGACGCCTCGCTCGGCGAACTCACTGTCGATACGCCGACCGAAAATCTGGACTTGGTGCCGAGCACCACCGACCTGGCGGGAGCACAGATCGAGCTCGTGGAACACCCGCGCCGCGAATTTCGACTCCGCCGGGCCATCGAGCGCTCGGACGCCGAGTACGACTTCGTGATTCTGGACTGCCCGCCGTCACTGGGTCTGTTGACGCTCAACGCCCTGGCGGCGGCCAATACGGTACTGGTGCCCATCCAGACCGAGTACTACGCCCTGGAGGGACTGGGTCATCTGCTGGAGACCGTCGAGTTGATCCACGAACACCTCAACCCGGCACTGAGCATCGAGGGCATATTGCTGACGATGTACGACGGTCGGACCAACCTGAGCGAACAGGTCGCCAGCGAGGTCTCGACCCACTTCGGAGATCTGGTCTTCGAGACGGTGATCCCGCGCAATGTGCGACTCGGTGAGGCCCCATCGTTTGGAAAGCCGATCACCGAATACGACAATTCCTCTCGAGGCGCCCGGTCGTATCGCGACTTCGCCCGGGAGTTTCTGGAGCGAAACGGCACTCCCGGCGTCAGCAGCGGCGCCGCGTAGTCGACGGACTGCATCATCGCCCCGTCGCTCCCCTTTCTGACCGCATGTGATCTACTATGACCGACAATGACGACACGTCTTCTCGCCGACGCCGGGCGCTGGGCAAGGGCCTGGGCGCGCTCATTCCGAAGGACGACGGCGACGACGAAAAAAAAGAGCGCTACGTCGAGCTTCCGGTCGCTCAGATCAAAGCGGCGCGACGCCAGCCGCGCACGGAATTCGACGACGAACGCCTGCGGGAACTCGCCGAAAGTATCGCCGAGAGCGGATTGATTCAGCCGCTGGTGGTGCGAGAGAAGCGCGGGAGCTACGAACTTATCGCCGGTGAGCGCCGGCTGCGCGCCTGTG
>CAYUPT010000563.1:0-3100 GCA_964446725.1 uncultured Bradymonadales bacterium
ACGCTCTTCCGATCTGGGACGGGCGCGGTCGACTTCAACTTCCAGGAGTTGCAGTACAACTACCGCGCCAGCGAGGACATCGCCAAACTGGGCAATACGATTCAACTGCTGCGAGGAGTCGGGTTTGAGTTGCCACGGCTAGAACCGCAGATGGTGTACTTCCAGGAGGACTCGGCGCCGCCGGAGTACTTCTCGGCAACCGATGCCACGACGAAGCAGCGGCTCAACGAGCAGGAAGAGGTGGTCATCATCGTCCCCTGTTCGGAGGGCGGGGAGAAATCTTTTGTCGAAGACGATGCATTGCTCAGTGAATTTGCCCTCGATGACGACGGAGAGTTGACCCGAAACGTGCTCAGTCCCATGCGCGCCAAAGGACTGGAGTTCAAGCGGGTGGTCATCTACGGGTTTGGCGAACAGGCCCTCCAGGAGCCCACGGTCCGCCAATTGGTTACCGGGCTGGAGCCGCTGGGATACGAACAGGAAAAGAAGCTGCCCGCCGAGTACTTTCTCAATCAACTTTACGTCGCCGCCAGCCGTGCCCAGCTACGTCTTCTGATCGTCGACAGGCAAGAGGCCATCGAGCAATTCTGGCGATTCGCCATCGAAGGTGACGCCCTCACCGAGCTGCTCGAAAGCTACGAGGACGCTCACGCCGATTATGGTGTCAGCGAACGCCGGAAATGGACCACTGACGACATCTGCAAGATCAGGGCGGGAAGTCGCGAAAGTTGGGAAAAGAACCGCGACGAGCCTGCCGAAATCGCCCGCAAATTCTTCGATGAAGGAAAGAGCAACGGCGATGCGTACATGCTCGACCGGGCAGCGCGTCTTTATGAGTCGCTGGGCAAAGAGGTCGAAGAAAAGCAGGCCCGAGCGCTGGCGTGCGAATGCAACGAGGAGTGGATCGACGCCGGCGAATTGCACGAAATGATCAACGCCTATGACGACGCCATTCGCTGTTATTGGAAAGCCCGGGAGTTCGAAGCCATCGTCGAAATTGAACGCGGAGCTCTTCAGGACCGTCAGGCCGAGCATCGAGTGGCTGTCTTTCTTTCCGAGGCCCATGAGTTCCAGGAATCCATCGACTTTCTGTCCGATCTGACCGACTGGCTCGACGATCCCAAAAATGAATCCAGGATCCTTCGCGATAGTGTCTGGCAGACCGTCGGCCCCGAATTACTCGATACGTTCGGCAGTCTCGCTGAACATGACAGACGTCAGTCCAACGTAAGCCAAAGCAAGCAGTGGCGTATCGTGCTCGGCCAGTTGATGAGCTGTCGGGAGCACGGGCTGGATATCCCGAAGAACCTCAACTTTATCCGGGTGGCACATCAGGCCGGCAAGGACGATGAGGTCGCCCGCGCCTGGGATGAATTGCAGACCCGTCCTCCCATGGAGGACTGGCTGGCCCATTCACTGGCGCAGGCGAAACCGTATCCCGACAAACTGGTCTATCTCGCCGATCTGGAGGCCTGGGACGATATCCTGGAAGCCTATGACCACCATGGCGACGAAGAGGTCAGCGGAGAGGCGGCGGACGCCATCGTCAGGGCGCTGCTCGACGACGACCGCGTCGCCGATTCGCTGGAGTTTCTGGAACAAAGCCCATCCACCAATGCCATCGAGCGGCTGCTGGCGCTGGCGGAGTCCGAACTTCACCCGGCGATGGCGACGCGATTGGCCGAACGTCTACTTCAGCGCTACGTCCAAGAGGGGCGTTTCACCGATGCGCTTCGGACCCCGAATCGTGGAGGCGATGGACCCAACGCCTGGTCCCATGTCGAAGAGCACCATCTGATCGAGTTTCTCATCCATCTATTGGCTCGCTCTTCGGAGCTAACGGAGGCACAACCAAAGGTCAAACAGAAGGTCTCCGAGTTTTTGATGGATCAGGCTCGCACGCATCGAGAGGCCGTAAGCCGCGGCATCGTTTCGAGAGTCCACGGAGCCGCCATCGAGCGCGCCGGGGACCGCCGGGACGCCCTCCGCTACTACGAGAGCGTCTTCAAGACGGTGAGCTGGCACGAAGACAAGGCACTCAAAACCTGGGGACGACTCCGTTGGGCACATGTGATGCGCATCCATATCGAGTCGCTTCCGGAGCGGGTCCGCAGCCAGCACCGCTCTCGATACCAGAAACACCTCGACCGACACGACTTCACCGAAGAGATGATCCTCGGGCTCCCAAAATACCCGCGACGAACCGACCTGCCGGCGCTGAACTTCACCGACGTAGAAACCGAACGCGCCGAAGAGCAGGCAAAACAGCTCGAAGCACAACGGACGGAATCGAATCGCGCAGACGCGACGACGGACGAAGATTCAACCCCGCCCGATGCCGCGGACCCGCCGAAGCCTGCGCCCGTCCCGGACGATGCTCAACAGCTCTATGCTGGCGTCGGTCGTGTTCCGCCGAAGCCTGTGCCCGCCCGGGACGATGCCGCCGAGGGCTCAGTCACAGAAGCCGTCCCAGATGAGGTGGTGGCACAGGATGCCGACGTTGCTGTTGAAGAGCCGCCGGCCGACCCGATAGAGCAGACTCGGCAGGACCTGGAACAAGAGGGAGCTAAACCGGATAACGTAGTCCCCAGTCCGTCGCTACAGAAGGAGACCGATTCGGCGAGCCCGGCCCCGATGGCGCCGTCGGAGAGCTCGCTGGAAAATTTTGCGTGTAGTCTGTCAGTCGCCGGCGAGGACTATGAGCTGAATCTGGAAGCCGAATATTCTGAATTTCAAATCAAAGAGAAGAGTGGACGAAACCGGGTTTTTGTCGAACTCGAGACACCCGAGGTTCACACCTCATTTATGGACGTCGAAGAAGAATCGGAGCAGGAAGCCGGCGCCACCTGGACGGTACCGGAGTGGGAGATGGCGCTGGCGGTGGCAGTACAGGACGACGTCGCCCGTCTCGCGTTGGGCAACGTCGACGAGCCACCGTCGATGGTGCTCTGTTTTTCCCTGGCCTCGGAAGGAGAGTGAAATTGTGCCTCCGACCCTGGCGAGTCTCCCGGTGCATCACCAAGAGGGTGTAGCACAAGCGATCAAAAAACCCGCTTGACGTCAGGGCGCTTTGTCGCTGGTCATCGCTGCACGAATTTTC
>CAYUPT010000564.1:0-3096 GCA_964446725.1 uncultured Bradymonadales bacterium
CGAGGGAGTCTGTCAACTTTTGCACGGCCCATAGGTTAGTGCAAGCGGCGTTCCATCGCCGATCTGTCGAGATCTTAACACCCCGGTAGCCGGGAGGACCCCAATTTTTTGACGTCGGTGTTCCGTATCGTACTCTCAGGGTCGGCATCGGCGCCACACCAGGGACGGAACCGTTGCAGACGGCGCCGGTGAATCGACAATCACACTTGTAGCCACGGAGTGGACCATGAGTGCAGCACCGATGAGAACCGACCGCCGACAGCGCCGAAGCGAAGTCACCCTCGAGGCGTTGACCTATCAACTAGAACATATCTTTGAGCGGGAGTCGCTCCACAACTTCACGCTGGGCGACAGCCGGGGACTGGTGATCGCCCAGGCCGGCGACTGCCACGAATCGGAAGTTCTGGCCGCCTACGCGCCGGTGCTGGCTCGATCGGTGGACGGGCGCTACCGACGCCGCGTATTGTCGCGCGTCAACTCCATTGCGCCGACGATCACTGTCGACTCCATCCACGTGCGCGACTTCGAAGTCGACGGCCAGCGCCTCTTTTTGACCCTCGTCGGCCGACCCGGCGTCTATCGCGATGTCGGGCTGTACCGCGCGATCACCGGAGTTCGACGGATCCTCGACGAGTAAACGCCGAGCCGTCGCCGGGACGGGCCTCCAGCAGTCGCATCGGCCCAAAAAAGGCCCCCGGTTGCCTTATGCGACCGGTGAATAAGCCCTGTGAGCTACAACCGCGGCCACCCCAAATACGCGGTGTCGGGCTTGCCCCGTCACAACGTCCGGCGACTGGGCCGTTGCTGGCTGGCGTTGAGATCAGGCCCCGATATTGGCGTCGTCGCCCTCCAAGCGGTGCGCGATGGAGGTGGCGGCGTCGAGACGGAGTTCCAATTCGTCGAGTAATTCCGATGCGGCGTATTCATAGTCTTCGCGCAATCGGTCACCGACGACTGCGCTGTCCTCTGTGTTCCGGGGAGTGAGTGCCACGACTTGTTGGCATATTTCGTCGATCGCTTCCTGGGCGTCGCCGGAATCACGCTGTGAGTCGATTGAGATTGCATTGAGCTCGTCGGCTACTTCTCGAGCTCGCTCAATAAGGGCGAAGACGAGATCGATGGTTTCGCGCTCATCGTCATCCAGGACCTCCACCAGCGGTGGATTCGACTCCTCGCCCCGATATTCGCGAAGGAGCGAGTGAAGTCGGCGGACGTCGGTTTCGATGTCTTCCAGCCGCTCCATCCATTCGATCTGAATACGGGAGACGTGCTCAACGAACGGTCCATTCCCCGAGATGAGCCGTACCACGCGGGAACTCACTGCCAGTAAAAGTAAGGCCACCAGGCCGAGCCCGATCTGTTTGATCAGAGTAAGCTGGCGGCCTGCTGTGTCGAGTTCCTCGATGGCCTCTCGTGCCTCGCCGGTATGCAGCTCGATCTCTTCGAGGGGATCGCCGGAGTCCATCGAGTCTTCGAGCTCTTCCAGGGTCGTGTGGGAGGCCTCCAGTGTATCGGCGTAAAATGGAAGATCCCGGAGTACGGGAAGCCCGCGACTTTCGCCGCGCCTGGAGAGGACTTCGCGGCGCAGATGACTGTGCGCCTTGCCGGCGGCCCTGGCGGCGTCGGCGTATCTGCGGAGTTCTTGGAGGGCGTCGGCGGCCTCGCCCAGCGACAATTCTACATGCTCTTGATCCGTCCGGGGCGAAACGTCCGATAAAGCGCTGCGGCTCGAGTCCCTGAGCCGGGTAATGTCGCGGCCCGGATCCGTATTTTGCGGATCGAGCCATCGGGGGATGTTCGCCTCAATCTCCTCGATGGAGGTGTCAATATCGGAGTCCATTGCCTGACGCCGATAGTCGAAACCTCTCTGGCGCGACCGCCGCTCAATGTCGTCTTCATCACTCGAAGCCTCGGCATTGACGATGTCTGCGACACGGCAGATGTGCTCGGCAGTGCCGATTTCGTAGTCGCTGTCTGGCGGTGATTGATAGTCGGCGAGGTTCGATGCAATCCGGGCCTCGAGTTCCGGGACATCATCCCAGTTCCGAAGTGCGAAATGCCAGTCCCGCTCGCTATGGTGGAACGCAAGATCGACACCCGGCCAGTGGGGATCGACGTCGGGGATGATCGACGCCATGATCTCCGTCGCGTAGGATTCGGTATCGACGGGCAGGGCGTATGGAGCGCCGGCTTCGGCGACGGGGTAATCGAGTGCGGCGATCCGGTAGGCGACGACACCATCGAGACAGTGGTCGATAACCGCCAATTCGACTCCGGTCGAGCCCTCCGGATACCGGTATACGAGATGGGTGGGCGATGAGGGCGAATTGTCGAGTTCTTCGGCCGCCGAGCGAGCCGCACTTCGATGAAAGCGCAATTCGTTTTGGTACCCAACCCCCTCGATGCTGAGTCGCGCCTTTAACTCCAACACTGCTCGGTAGTCGTCGAGGACCGCCTGCGTTCGTTCCCGATCGTCGGCGGAGGCGCTCCAGGGAACCAATATGGTGGCGGTCAGCGCTGTGGCGGCGATTGGCAACAAATACCACAGACCATGGAGCGGAGTGGTATTACTGGGGCGACGGACCATTTTCAGTGCTCATTTTCGAGGTCGGGATGGAGCCGGTTACTATTCGCCGCTGTTGACGCCGGACATCATGCGTTCCAGGCGGTTGCGGTCGTCGGTCAGTGCCAATTCGCCGTAGATATCGCGGGCGCGTTCCCACAATTCCATGGCCTCTTCGGGCCGGCCTTCCTGGGAGCGAAGCCGCCCCAGCTCTTCGAGGGGTTCGGCGTAATCGAGATCGGGGATCGGGAATTCGTCGGCCAACGCAAAGACGCGCTCGAGCGTCTGGCTGCTTTGCTCGTTGTCGCCGCGAAGGGCCTCGACGAGCGCCAGATTGAACTCGACGCCGGCCTGCAGATAGGGGTACTCCTCGTCGGCGACCAGGCGCCGGGCGGCCTCCAGAAATCGGCGCGCTTCCCCCAGTTTATTGCGCCGCATCGCGGTGACGCCCAGAGTGGTGTAGACGACGGCGACGTCGTAGCGGGCGCCGATGGTCTCGTAGATCTCGAGGGCCCGGTCGTAGAGGCGGCGGG
>CAYUPT010000565.1:0-1096 GCA_964446725.1 uncultured Bradymonadales bacterium
AGGCCAGCCTGGAGGCGGAGCTGGCCTACGAGCGCGACATCGCCGAGTTTCGCGAAAAGCGCTCGGAGCACCACCAAAATCACCTCGAGACATCGGGGCGTAGACTCCGGCTGGCCCAGTCGGAATTCAACGTCATGCAGCGGACCAACGAGTACCGGCGACTGGTCAATGACGCGCGGCTGGAAGCGGCGCGATTTCACGAGATCGACGACCAGTTGACGAATCTCGACAGTCTGGTCGGTGGCGTGGGCGCCATCTTTACCCAGAGTCACAAACTCAACCGCGCCGAGCGCTATCTCAACCGGTCGCGACAGGCGTTGATGGACTGGCTGGTGACCCTCGAGTACTACGCGGTGCGCCCCTTTATCGAAGAGCGCATCCAGATCATGTTGGCCCGAAATGCATTCCAGCTCGAAGAGATCGCGGAGCGCTTGCTGGACCTGCAGGACAATTGCGGCGGGTCGGAGCGAAGTACGGCGACAGATACCATCTCACTTCGCCAGGATGTTCTGGGGCTGACGCGGTCGACCACCGACGAAGTCACGGGGCGGGAGTTTTCGCCCGACGAGCGCTTCCGAAACTGGCTGCAGAACTCTCATATCCCCATCGATCGCCGGGTGCGTTGGAGCACGTCCAGTTCGCTGGGGTCGGTGCTGTCGCGCGACTCCGGTGTATATGCGTCGGCGTTTCCGGTGCGGCTCGACCAGTTCTCCAATCTACCTCTGGCCTGCAATGCCAAGATCGAATCGGTGGCCCTTCAGGTCGTCGGTGACGAGCTGGGAGATACCCGTCCTGCGGTGTCGCTGTTGTACGAGGGCACCGGCCAGATCCGTTCGTGCCAGCCCGATATCGACGACTACGTCGATGCCTTCGGCCAGGGCCAATCGTCGTACGGCGAGATCACACAGGTTCGCGTCGAGGGCCGGTCGATGAGTCCCACGGCGGGCGTCAACGAATTTCCGGACCGCAGCACGAACGTCAATCGAACGCTCGCCGGACTGCCCGTGGCCTCCGAATACACACTGCTCATCGACAGCCAGGTCGGCAGCAACGGCGATCTGGACTGGGGTGAGCTCGAGGATGTGGAAATCGAGTT
>CAYUPT010000565.1:1196-3095 GCA_964446725.1 uncultured Bradymonadales bacterium
TAATGACACGCCCTCGGAGGCACCGGAGGCACTCGATGATTATCTGATCTGTGAGTCCGATCTGGACTGTCCGATCAACGGTTCGGAGTGCGTCGACTCCGTCGCCTTCAATCGCAGCGATGGCGACGGCACCAATTCGATGGCGGCCCACGAAATATTCGACGAATTAGCCGAGGGGGAGGGCGTCTGCAGTCAAAACTGCGCCGGAGATCCCACGGTTTGCCAGGACGTGTTCTGGGAGGATTCGTCCGGTGAAGTCCATCCGTCGACGTGCCAGCTCGTCGTCACCGGTCAGGCGCCCTACGAAATTATCGCAGAAGACCCGTTTGAGGTCGATATCGACGAAGACGACATGGAGCGCGGTCAGGCCTTCGGAGCGATCTGTCGCCCGCCGATCGGCACACAGGACGACCAGGGACCGGCGTTTTGTGGAAGTTGCCAGGTCGGCGATGACTGTGGTGACGAGCGACTTTGCTACAATACGCTGACCGAAGAACAACGGGATTCCGTCGATGAACTCGGCGCCTCGTTTTGTCTCGACTCCTGCGATGATGGCGAGGGCTGCCCGATGGGATTTGATTGTCAAACGCTGGAAGACGAGGGCGACGACGCCTATTGCATGCCCGTCGAAGATACCTGCACGGATTGCATCGATCGCGATCAAAACAACGTGGGAACCGGCCACTGTGGCGATGACGACGCGCTCGAGACGGCCTACGACTGCGACGATCGAAACCCACAGGCCTACTACGATCCGGACGATATGGAGCATCCCTTTCCGGACCACTGTTACGACGATGAGGCGGAAGACGGCGATCAGATCTACAACGATCTCAATTGCAGCGGCATCCTGGACTCCGAAGAACAGATCGGGGCCGACAACTTTGGCGCCGAGCACTGTAGTTATTGCGGTGACGAATGTTCGGGCGACGTCGACGGCGGCGTCCTCGAATGCCAGACCGATGAGCAGGGAGAGCCCTTTTGCGGAGTCGGCTGCCAGCCCGGCACGGCCGTCTGCGACGGAAACCCCCTCGACGGCTGTCCGATCAATACCACCGACGAGATCGACGCCGCCGACAATGCCTACTTCTACGACTACTACGTGGAATACGCCGGTGAATACGACCCCGAAGAACTCAATCTCGTCGCCGGGTCGCCGTACATCTGGTTTGACGCCGAAAATAGCGGCGACCAGTGGGCCGCCGGCGATGCCGAAGCACATTTCTTTTGCGACGAGGCGGCCGCCCAGACGGTGCTGGACACTCCGGTGCGGCGCCGGGGCTGTGTCGACGGTAATCCCGATGCCAATCCCACCACCCCGCAGACGTGCAGCAATCTCGACCTAAATTGCAATGGCACGGTGGGCACTGAATCGGTCTTTGAAGTCGGCTCCTTCGACGGTCAATCCAACGCCATCATTGGCGATGACTGCAGTAATGTAGAGGGCGAACAGGGCATGTGCGCACTGGGCACGATCCAGTGCGGCGGCAGTGGTACGCCGGAAGTCTACTGCGAAGCCGAGTCGAATTCGGACTACCCGGTGACGACGCCGACCTGCAGCGGTCAGGATACGACGTGCAGCGGCGCCCCGGATTATGAACACGACGGCGAGTTTCAGGTCGATTCTGGTGAAGGACCGATCGAGGTCTTCACCAACTACGATTCGAGTATGGGCGATAACATGGAGACCTGGATCACCGAATTTGACGAAGATTCGCCGGTGATGACGGCGTCGACGGTGGAACAGGGAACGCCGTGTCGAGTCGATGGGGCTAAGGGCCAGTGTTCGATTGGTATCGTGACCTGCAACGGCACAGGCGGCCTGCACTGCCAGCCGCAAAATGAACCGGAACAAGAGCAGCCGGGATTCGACGGCATCGATCACAGTTGTGACGGCTT
>CAYUPT010000566.1:0-3095 GCA_964446725.1 uncultured Bradymonadales bacterium
CGGCGTGACCTACGGGGCGACGGCCGGATTTCTGGGCGGCAAAATCGACAGCATCATGATGCGCATTGTCGATGTCTTCTACGGATTGCCGTTTATTTTCCTGGTCATTTTGCTGATGGTCGTCTTCGGCCAGAATATCTTGCTTCTATTCATCGCTCTCGGGGCGGTGCGATGGCTGACGATGGCCCGAATTGTGCGCGGCCAGGTCATCAGCCTCAAGAGCAAAGAATTTGTGGAGGCCGCTCAGACCATCGGTGTCTCGAAGGCGGCGATCATCTTCAAGCATCTGATCCCGAATGCGCTGGGACCGATCATCGTCTACGCCACATTGACGGTGCCGACGGTCATGCTCGAAGAGGCATTTCTGTCGTTTCTCGGACTCGGCGTGCAGGCGCCGCAGACGTCCTGGGGAGCCCTGGCAAGTGAAGGGCGTCAGGTCATGGAGATGGCCCCCTGGATGATCATCTGGCCGGGATTGGCGCTGGCGGTGACACTGCTGGCATTGAACTTTCTGGGCGATGGACTCCGCGACGCACTCGATCCGCAGCTCAAAGAGGACTAATACGACGTGAGTGACGACGCAGAACAATCAAGCGGCGATCCGCTGTTGCGGGTTCGCGACCTGAAGACCTACTTCGACACCGACGAGGGGACGGTTCGAGCTGTGGACGGCATGAGCTTTGATGTCGAACGCGGCGAATGCGTGGGCATTGTCGGGGAGTCGGGTTCCGGAAAATCGGTCTCACAGATCTCGATTCTGGGATTGATTCCGACGCCACCGGGGCGCATTGCCGGCGGCGAGGTCGAATTCGACGGCGATAATCTGGTGGAGGCCACTCAGCGAGAGCTGCGCAGAATCCGCGGCAATCGGATCTCGATGATCTGGCAAGATCCGATGTCGAGTCTCAACCCATTTTTGAAGATCTCGCGACAGCTCCGGGAGCCGCTGGAGTTGCACAAGGATATGGGAAAAGAGGAGGCCCGGGAGGCGGCAATTGAGATGCTCGACAAAGTCGGCATTCCCGGGGCGCGAGAGCGCATCGACCAGTATCCACACCAGTTTTCCGGTGGTATGCGCCAGCGGGTGATGATCGCCATGGCGCTGTTGTGTCAGCCGGAGTTGTTGATCGCCGACGAGCCGACGACGGCGCTGGATGTGACCATTCAGGCCCAGATTCTGGAGCTGATTCAGGATCTTCGCGACGATTTCGACACCAGTGTCATCGTCATTACCCACGATCTGGGTGTGGTCGCCGGGATGGCGGATCGGCTCATCGTGATGTACGCCGGTCGGGTCATGGAGACGGCGGAGGCATCGGAGTTATTTCGGCGGCCGGCACATCCGTATACCGTGGGACTTCTAAAAAGTGTGCCGCGCCTCGATCGCGGGGCCTCCGAGAAGCTGGTGCCCATCGAGGGTACACCGCCGGATACGTCGAATCCCATCGAGGGCTGCCCATTTGCTCCCCGCTGCGGGTGGGCGACCAATAAGTGTCACGAAGAAAAACCACCGCTGGAAGATATCGGCGAAAACCACCAGGCGGCGTGCTGGCGGGCCGACGAGGTCTACTCTGCCGAGATCGGAACGCGATCACCGGCGGAGCGCGTCAAGCAGATCGAGGAGTGGGGCCGGACGGCGCGGATTACACCGGAAGTGCTGGAAGATTTCGAAGATGTCGGTGCCGAATCCCCGGAGCCGACCGAGGACGCGGAGTCAACGAATGTCGCAGAAGGTGAACCGGCGACCGGTGAGTGACGGCAGGCGACGATCTCTTAGGAATAGTGACCCATCCATGAGCGATGCATTATTAAAAATCCGCAACCTCAAGATGCACTTCCCGATGTACGAGGGCGTCTTTTTTCGGCGGGAGGTCAACCGGGTCCGCGCCGTCGACGGGCTTGATTTCGATATTCTGCAGGGAGAGACCCTGGGGCTGGTCGGGGAGTCGGGTTGCGGAAAATCGACGACCGGACGCTCCATTATTCAGCTGCATCGACCCACCGAAGGAGAGGTGTACTTCGACGGCCAGGACCTGTGTCAGCTGCCGGATCGGAAGCTCCATCCGCTTCGGCGCGACTTGCAGATGATCTTTCAGGATCCCTTTGCCTCGCTCAATCCGAGGATGACCGTGGGGTCGATCATCGGTGAGCCGCTGAAGGTCCACAATCTGGCCAGTGGCGACGAGTTGCGAAAGCGCGTTCAGGATCTGATGGATACGGTGGGATTGGATCCGCGCTTTATCCGACGGTATCCCCACGAGTTTTCCGGCGGTCAGCGCCAGCGCATCGGCATCGCCCGTGCGCTGGCCTGCGAGCCCCGATTTATCGTCTGTGACGAGCCGGTGAGTGCGCTGGACGTGTCGATTCAGGCTCAGATCCTGAACTTGATGGATGATCTGCAGGACGAATTCGACCTGACCTATCTATTTATCGCCCACGACCTGGCGGCGGTTCGCCATATCTCGGACCGCATTGCCGTGATGTACCTGGGGAATCTCGCCGAATTGGCCGATGCCAACGAGATCTACGAAAACCCGCTTCATCCCTATACGGAAGCGCTGATGTCGGCGGTTCCGATCCCGGATCCGGAAATCGAGAAGCAGCGAACACAGATCGTGCTCGAGGGCGATGTTCCAAATCCACTGCATCCGCCGTCGGGCTGTGTCTTCCATACGCGCTGTCCCTATGCCTGGGAGCGGTGCGAAAAGGAGACGCCGGAGTTTCAGGAAGCAGAGGAGGGCCACCACGTGGCCTGTCATCTACTGGACGAACCGGAGCGCAGGCAGCGGGGTGATGTAGAGACCAAGAGCGCTCCGTCCGGGACCGATGGCGAATTGGAGACGGCGGCCGGGGAGTGAGAACTCGTGGAGTCGATGATGGCGCGGTAGCCGCAGGACCGATGGCGATGTTATCGTTGATCAGGAGGCTGCGGTCGGAATCAGGCGCCATCGGCGAGATTGCGGAATGACCACTTCCAGATATCGAGCTTTGCTCACAGCAGCACTATTGGGGTTATTTGTCGTGGCATCGTTGGGATGTCGCACGCCGGTGGAACCGGAGGGCGGCTTGGATATCGATGTCTTTGAGCGACCCGG
>CAYUPT010000567.1:0-3093 GCA_964446725.1 uncultured Bradymonadales bacterium
ATCATGTTCTGTGAGGTACAACGGTGACGGTCACGACCGCTTCGACGCTTAGAATCGACCTGCAAATGGCCCTGTTGGCGGCCTCCGTCGTGCTCGTCGCCGGCTGCTCGCTGACGCTCGACGTCGACGAGTGCAGCGACGATGGCGACTGCGAACACCACGGCGACGCCTGGACCTGTTCTGATGACAATCTATGCCAGCCGCCGGAGGGCCCGGAGAGCTGCCAGAGCAACTCCGATTGCCAGGAGTCTCAGGGCGATGACTGGACCTGCTCGGACGACGGCTTTTGTGAACCGCCGCCAGAGGCCATCGCCTGTGACGACGCCGGTGACTGCCCCGACGGCCAGGAATGCAACGAATTGAATCTGTGCCAGGAGGCCAGCGGTCTGCTCGACGCCCCCTGCGAGTTGGCCGTCGGCGACATCGAGGACGACAATTCATTTCTCGTCGGTGTCTTGCTTCCGCTGACCGGCGACGAGGCCGGCTTCGGTCAGCCCCTCTTTAACGCCATCACCCTGGCGATGGCCGACTTCAATACCGTCGGTGGCATCCAGGGCCGCCCGGTGGGCCTTATTGCCTGCGACACACAGGGACAAAACGACCTGGCCCTCCAGGGCGCCGAACACCTCGACGAGATCGGAGTGGAGGCCGTCGTCGGTCCCGACTACTCCGATCAGACCCTGGAGGTGGCCAACGAGGTGACCATCGATGCCGGCATGACACTGGTCAGCCCGTCGGCCACTGCCGCCGAAATCACCGATCTGGACGACGACGATCTGGTGTGGCGGACCACCGCCTCCGACGCCGTCCAGGGACGGGCACTGGGTCAACTCGTCAGCTACGCCCTCGATGAGCGCCCGCACTACGACGACCTCGACGACGGTGACATCCCCCAGGAGTCGTCAGTCGCCATTTTGCGGCGAAATAACGACCCCTACGCCGACGGACTTCGCGCCGCGGTCACCGACGAACTCTCCGATGAGATCACCGGCGACGACGACCGCTTTAGTCTGCACTCCTACGCCAATGAGGCCGCCGGCGAGGTCCCGAACTACGACTCGGTGGCCACCGACGTCATCGCCGAGTCGACCTCCGATGGCTTTGGCCCCGATGTGATTGTGATTGTCGGCGCCGCCGAAGCCTGGCAACTCGCCGAATTTCTGGAAGATGAATTTCCCAACCCCCCGCTCTTTGTCTTTGCCGACGCCGCCCGCAACCCCGATCGCTCCTCCCAGGCCCCCGATTCTCTGCGGGGACGCATCTGGGGAACGGCCCCCCAAAATGTGGGCGAATTGGACTACCAGCCCTACACCAGCTTTCGGCTTCGGTATCAGCAAAACTTCGATGGCCAGGACCCCTCGGAGCTCCAATTTGTCCCCCACGCCTTCGACGCCCTTTACATCATCGGACTCGGCGCCGCCTACGGTGGCTTTAGCGGCGCCGGCATCGCCGCCGGCATCGGCCAGTTGAGCGACGGCGAAACGTTTTTTCCCACCGCCGTCGACGCCCAGTCGGCGTTGGCCGAACTGTCGGCCGGCACCAGTATCAACCTGCAGGGCGCCTCGGGACCGCTGAATTTCGACGAATTCGGCGACCCGGAACCCAATCCCACATCGCTGTGGTGCTTTGAGGAGCCCGGAGAACTGCCGGAGGAGGGCGTCATTTTGACACCGGACCTCGATTTTACACCCCGCAGTTGCAGCGTCGAAACTTCGCAACACGACAATGACGGCGAACAAAATGATGGCGAGAACAACGACGACGAGGATAACGACGGCGAGGACAACGACAACGACGGTCCCTGCGAAGAAGACATCGACTGCAGCGACGAAGTTCCGGACAACTCCATTCCCATCTGCAACGATGGCGATTGCGCCTTTCAGTGCGAAAATGACGACGTCTACTGCCCCAGTGCCGATCGGTGCCTCGATACCGAAGATAACGACGAGCACTGCGGCCAGTGCGACAATGCCTGTGGAGGCGGCGAGGTCTGTGACGGCGATCAATGCGTCGACCAGTAGGCTTGGCTGCCAAACACGCCGGGTAATGACCTGTGGCGAACGAAGTCGTGACGCGTTTTGTACGTTCTTTTCGGAGATCTAATGATGTCGACATCTACCGCCACATCCACCCAGGTCGTCGTCACCGGATTTGGTCCCTTCGGCGACCACGACGTCAATCCCTCCTGGGATGCCGCCGATTCGGCGGCCGACATCCTCGACATCGACGCCCACCTGCTTCCCGTCAACTTCCAGACCGCCGCCCAATTTGCCGGCGCCCATCTTCGACTCCCGGGCCGCCGACCGGTTCTCTTTGTCCACTTTGGACTGGGCACGAGCCGCGACCAGGTCTGTTTGGAGCGCCGGGCCGCCAATAGACGCGACAATACCCCCGATGAGCGCGAGCGGCGAAGCGACGTCGACCTTCCGGACCACCAGCCTCTGATCGACGACAATCGCGACCAGCGCTACTCGAGACTCGATTTCGAGCGGCTCGTCGACACCTACAACGACGGCTGCAGCAACGACCTCCCCACCGCCCGCATCAGTGAAGACTGCGGCAGCTTCGTGTGCAATGCCCTGTTGTACCACTCGCTTCGTGCCTGCCGCAGCGCGCAGTCGAAGGGACAGCCCGCAGAGGCGCTCTTTATCCACATTCCGAAGCTCGACGCCGACGACGCCCGCCGTGTCGGCGCCCGTGTCGGCGCGCTGTTTACTCCTCCTCCAGTTCTGTAAAAAGGCATCGCTGCTCGACCACATCGCGGATGCAGCTTCGCAGCCAGCGGTGAGCCTCTTCGCCGTGACTTCGGGGATGCCACACCATCGACACCGTTCCCCGCTGCAACTCCAGTGGCGGCTCCAACAACTGGATGGGCAAAAACTCCGAGAAGCTCTCGGCGACACTTCGGGCCGTCGTCAAGATCATATCCGTGCCCGCCACGAGATGGGGGGCCACCATAAAGTGGGGCACCACCACGGCGACGCGCCGCGAGTGGCCCTGGCGACGCAGCGTGTAATCGACGACGCCCTCCTCATCGCCGCGATGCGACACCAGAATATGCGATAATTGACAAAACACCTCCAGATCCAGCGG
>CAYUPT010000568.1:0-3085 GCA_964446725.1 uncultured Bradymonadales bacterium
CCTATCAATCCTGGCGCCGAGATGGCACTCAGCGCGCCGATGAGCGCTGGCAGATCGAGGAATTGCTCGATTTTTTGTTGGATGAGCTGCCCGAGCAGGCACGGGTTGAATTCGTGCGGCTCTCCCAGGTCAAAGCCCTTCAACACCGCATCGCCGACCGGTTGACCAATATCATCTCCACGATGTGCGGGGCCGTGGCCGCAACCCCGATTCCGGTGGCCGACATCGGACCGATTACCTCGCTTCAGACCAGCCTGATTACGGGCATCGGCTACGTCTCCGGCAGGCGTCTGGAGGTCAAGACGGCCACCGAATTTATGGGAGCCATCGGCGCCAATGTGGGCATTGCCGTCGGGCTTCGCCAGGCCGCTCGGGCACTGGCCAAGGTCGTGACCCCCGGAATCGGCCACGCCATCTCGGCGGCCGTGGCCTTTGCCGGCACTCGCGCGATTGGTCGGGCCGCCGCGGCCTATTTTATCGACGGCGTCGACACCGACCGGGCCCGCGATATCTTCAGCAAGACCAAAAAGAAGGCCAAGAAAGCCTACAAGGATCGAATCGGAAGCGACGACGAGGAGCCGGATGTCGTCTTTCCCTTTGACGACGAGGAGCTGTAAGCGACGCCAAAACCACCGGCCAGAGGCCAATATCGGTGCATTCACCGGAGTTGTTGGATGTGTTGGTAGCCCTGCGCCGGGTAGCTATCGGGGCGGCGTGAATATTCAGCGAACTCAGCGCCACAGCGCCTTCGCGCCTCAGCGTTTCCGCGCCATAGCGTTTCCGCGCCTCAGCGTTTCCGCGCCGGGTTTTCTCAGCGCATCAGCGGTCCTCAGCGCGCTCTTCCGCGGCTCCGAGCTTCAGCGCCACAGCGCTTCCGCGCTTCCGCGTTTCCGTGTTTCCGCGTTTCCGCGCCTCAGCGTTTCTGCGTCGCTGTCATCAAAATGTGTAGCGCAGCCCGGCGTTGGTCCCCATATTGGTGGTTGATGATGAGAGCGTCTGGTTGACGGCGTCCACGCTCTCGCGTCCCCACAGCCCGTTAAATGTCAGGCCGAAGCGAAGCTGCAATCCCTCTGACAGTCGGTAGTTGATGCCCAGGCCTGTGGAGATGATAAAGCCGAGCGTCGAGGTCTGCTCTTCGTCGAGACTCTCGTCGGTGTCGTCGCCGGCGGGGATGGTGCGCTCGCTGCGACCGAAATACATCCCGGGGGCCAGTTGGCCGTAGACCGACAGTCGGGAGGTGACGCGCAGGTAGTACTGCGCCAGGGGTTGGACGGCCAGGGCGTTTTCACCGGAGGGCGTGGCGTCTTGCTGGGCGACGCGCCGGGAGACGAATCCCACGATGGCGCCCACGTGAAAGCGATCGAAGAGGCCGACCGTCGCCCAGGGATCGATGCGCAAAAACCGGGTCGTATCTGTGGCCTGGCCCTGGTCGTCGAGAAATTCGACCCGAGTCGATGTGCGACTGAAGAGGCCGTCGACTCCGACGCTCCAGTTGCCGGCGTCGTACACGTTGCGCCGAAGTGGCGGATCCGGTCGCTCGCGCTGTTGTTGCTCGGCGTCCTCGGCATCCGGTTCGCCGTCTTCGGCGACCGCCGGGGAGGTGGCCAACAGCGAACACATCAGGGCGCAAAATACGGCGGGAGCCAGGCGAAATAGGCGGTCTATGGAGTCCATGGGATACATCTCGTGGTGGTAGTCACAGAGGGTTGACGTCTTGATGGCCGGCCGGGTTACTCGGTGAGTCGATAGCCCTCGAGTTGTCCCGGCCCTGCGTTTCGATGACACGACGACACATAGAGGCGGTCGTCTCGGACCAGCGGCAACGTATAGCGGCGTCCCGGGTCCTCAAGACGGGTGCTGTAGACGGGTTCGCCGTCGTCGATGCGAACCCCGGTGAGTCGACCGGATGGGCTTTCGATGTCGACAATCCAGGCGTATTGGCCGTCGGCGCCCATCGCCACCCGAGATGGATGGTTCCGAAAACGCTGGACGGCCCGGTTGTCTTCGAAATCGGGGTACTCCCAGACCTGTTCGAGCTTTGGCTCGCCGTCGACTTCTTCGATTTGAAGGGCCACCAGGCCCGCCGGATTGGTGTTGTCGGGCATAAAGGTCGGAATCAGGACCGCCGGCCGGCCGTCAATTTCGGTGCGCAGCGGTTTGGTCACCGACATACCGGCCCAGATGCGCGAACAGTCGCCGCCGTTGTGGCCGCACATCTCGACCATCCGGTGGCGGTCGTACATCGTTCCCAGATGATCGGCGTCGACCAGGTAGGCGTGGCCATCTTTGGTGGGATAGACCAGCAGGTTGTGGTCGTCGACTTCGATGTCTACCGGGGTGCTGCCGCCGATGTAGTCCATCTCGCCCCAGCACTCAAAGAGGGTATCCAGATCGTCGCAGCGGCCATCGGGAGCCCGCTGGAGCTGTTGGTCGGGCAAAAGGCGGGGGATAAAGAGATTTTCACAGGACTCCATGCAGGCCGTTGACGGGGCGTCGGGATCGAAATCGGCGCAGGCTTCGTCGTCGCAGCCCGGATCGAAATCCAGGCCGGGTTCGACCTTCATCAAGGTGTTGGCGTAGTCGTCGCGATTCAGGTCGAGTTGGCCGTTACCGGGAGCCAGTATCAGATGGTAGCTGTCGTCGTCCTCTTCGACGACCAGATGGCCCGATGGCGCCCAGAGACCACCTCCGCACTGACGTTGCCGAGAGCCCGGCTGGCCGTGCTCGCCGCAGTTTTCGGCCGGTTCCGGTGTGGTGTTGAGCACACCGGTAATCGCTGCCTGTGCACCGTCATCGCGCCAGTCGTCGAGATCGATTTCCCAGGCCCATCCATGCCAGGGCTGAATATCGCGGGTATTGCCCTGACCGAGATAGACCCGGCCCAGGTCGCCGTCGGTGCCGGCGTGGACGACGCGGGGGCGCGTCAGAGCCTGCCCGGGCAAAAACTCGGTGGTCTCACCGTCTTCGTTGGACTCGACCTCGGCCTCTAATTCGACGACGGGAAACGACGGGTCGACGCGTTGTTCGTCGAGATCGACGACGGCCACCAGATGGGCCAGTCGTTGGTCGTTGGGACCGCGATAAT
>CAYUPT010000569.1:0-3080 GCA_964446725.1 uncultured Bradymonadales bacterium
ATCAATGTCAATACCCGCTGGGGCGAGACCTCGGCGTTTGAACCCGATTATTTCAACTGGTCGGCGTCGCTGTCGGCGAGTTGGGCGCTATACGACGGCGGTGCGCGATACGCCAGAGCCGATGCCGCCCAGGCCGAAGTCCGTCAGCAGGAATTGGAGCTCGAACGCGAGTTGCGCGACGCCAACCACCAACTCGTGGAGGCGCTGCGCAACTGGCGATCGGCATCGGCGGCCGTCGACGTCGCCGAAGAACAACTGGAGGTCGCCGAAACGACCTACGAGCAGATCCTGGCCCGCTTCGAACAGGGCCTCGTTTCGAGTCTCGAGGTCAGCGATGCCTCGCAGGAATTACTCAACGCCGAATTGAGTCTCAATCAGGTGCGGCTTCAGGCCCGACTCGCCGAAGTCCAGTACCGCTATCTGGAGTCGGAGTTGGAATGATGCCGGCATTGCAAATAGGACTGGGCGCTGGAAGCGCTAACGTCGATGAGGGCGCGATTTTTGAGCCAATGGAACGCCGATGAAGAGTTTCGAGATCACAGCGAAAGGGGCCGGGTGGTGGGTGGCCATTGCCGTCTGCGCCGTGCTGGTCGCCTGCAACGGAGACGATACCTCCGGGGGACCGCCGCCGGGGATGGGCAATGGCGATCAGGAGGTGGAGGTCACCGTAGAGACGACCAGCGTCGAGCGCGGCGAGTTTCGAGTCTCCGGAGACTACGCCGGTGAAATTCGCTCCGACGGCATGACGGAGATATCGCCGGAAGTCGCCGGGCGATTGACCGAAGTATACGCCAATATCGGCGAAGAGATCTCGCAGGGCGATGTGCTCGCAGAGGTCGACGATACCTCGATTCGCCAGTCGGTGCGCGAATTGGAGGCCGGCGTCTCGGTAGCCGAGGCCAATCTGGAGGAGGCACGCGTCAATCTGGAGAATCTTCGCTCCGATCGCCAGCGCAAGGCTCCACTCGTGGATCGCGATATGGTCTCGGAGCGCGAGATCGAAGAGCTGGACAATACGATCCGCGGCAACGAGCAGCAGGTTCATGTCGCCGAAGCCCGACTCGAGGAGACCCGGGCCCGTCTGGAGACGGCTCGTCAGGATCTGCGCAATACCGACATTCGCGCCCCCTTCGACGGCAAAATTGCGATGCGTCACGTCGATCGCGGCACCTATGTGGGACCGGAGCGCGCAGTGTACACCCTGGTCGACGACGGCGACCTGTATATCAGCGTCCAGGTTCCAGAGCGCCAGGCCCCCAATGTCGATACCGACACGCCGGCGACAATCCGCGTCGGCGCTCTCGGCGGACTGGAGGTCGATGGTGATATCCATCGGATCTCGCCGTCCATCGACTCCACGACCCGCAGTCTGCGCGTCGACGTCGTCGTCGACCAACCCGACGAGGTTATACTCCGGCCCGGTATGTTTGCCCGCGTCAATCTCCAACTCGGTTACGACGACGATGCCCTGACCGTCGACAATCAGGTCTTACAGAGGACCATCGACGGTACCCTCTATCTGTGGCAGGTCGTCGACGGCGAGGCCCGGCGAGTCGAATTTTCCTCCGTCGGCCTCCAGGGACGTCAGCGAACACAGATCATCGAACAACTCGAGGAGGGCGATCAGGTCGTGTTGCGCGGCCAAAATAACCTCGAAGAGGGCGCCAAGATTCGCGAACTCGATGTCGCCGACATCGACGATGAGAGCCAGGCCATGCCCCAGGCTCCGGAGGAATTGTAATGATAACATCTGAGCACGCCGCCGGTGTGTCCGGTTTTGCAGGCCCCGAGGTATGTCGATGAATTTGCCACGGCTTGCCGTGGGTCGTCCGGTGATGACGACCATGATATTTCTGGGGGTCATGATTCTGGGGGTCGTCTCCTTTAGTCGCCTCCAGGTCGATCTGTTGCCCGACATCGACTTTCCCTCCATTTCGGTATCGACGACCTACGAGGGCGCCGGACCGGAGGAGATCGAGACCCTTATTACCCGCCCGATGGAAGAGGCCATCGGGACGGTGGAGGGCATCGACAGCATCGAGAGTTTCTCGACCGAGGGGCGCAGTCGCGTGTCGTTGCGTTTTGTCTGGGGGACAAATCTGGACACGGCGATGAACGACGTCCGGTCGACGGTGGAGGACGTCCGCAGTCGGCTTCCCGACGACGCCGATAATCCATCGGTTCATCGCTTCGATCTCGGAAGTTTCCCGATTCTGCAGCTGTCGCTTTCCGGGGATATGTCGGAGCCGGCGCTCAGGCGGCTGTCGGAGCGCCAACTCGAGCCGAGGCTTGAGCGCGTCGAGGGCGTGGCCTCCGTGGGCATTCGCGGCGGCCTCGATCGCGAGTTTCAGGTCTTGCTCGACACCGAGCGCCTCCAGGCGTTTAATCTGTCAGCCACCGAAATATCGAATGCACTGGGGCGGGAAAATCAGAATATTCCGGCCGGTGACATCGAGCGCCACGAAGAGATGCTATTGGTGCGCGTTATCGGCGAGTCCGACAATGTCGACGATCTTCAATCGATCGTTGTCGGCGTGCGTACCGATAATTCCGGCAACAGCGTCCCGATCTATCTGGGCGATGTCGCCGATGTGCTCGATACCTACGAAGACCCGACCAATATTGTGCGGATCGACGGCGAGCCCGGGATCCGACTGTCGGTGACCAACCGCTCCGGTACCAATACGGTGGAGGTCGCGGAGGCGGTTCGCGCTGAGATCGAGCGCATCAATCGCGACTACAAAGACCGCGCCGAATTGACGGTCGTCACCGATACCTCGGAGTATATCGAGGATTCGATCGCCAATGTGCAGGGGGCCGTCGTCGCCGGGGCGGTGTTGGCGGTTCTGATCTTGTTGTTCTTTTTGCGCAGTCTGCGGTCGACGCTGATCATCGGCGTATCGATTCCGATCTCGATTATCGGGATCTTTACGCTGATGTACTACTTCGACATTACGCTCAACCTCATCAGCTTCGGCGGGGTGGCACTGGGCGTGGGACTGCTGGTCGATAACGCCATTGTCATTCTGGAAAATATCTTCCGGAAGCTCGAGGAGGGCGAAGAATCGGTCTACGCGGCC
>CAYUPT010000570.1:0-3077 GCA_964446725.1 uncultured Bradymonadales bacterium
CTGTGCGAGCCACTCGTGCGAGAAATGACCAAGTAGTGATAACTGAAAGAAACGTCTCGCCGGTGCCGCGTTTCAGTACATTTTCGTCTCGTTTAATCTCCATGCTGGAATGGGGCGTTGGCGTGAAATACACAGAATAGCCTTCGAGAACGTAATTATTGGATACAGAATGCGACGAACAGTAACCCGCGGTCCTCATTCTACTGAGGGTCCTGTGACTCGGAACATCGAGTCACCAGTGGCAAACCAGGTCGGTAATTGGTAGATGTAAGCGCTCCACTGGCCCCTGTAAATTCTGGTTTACTCCGCGGTGATCGATGCCAACTTCGATGAGGATATCTGGCGATGATCTGGTGGTTTTGGCGGCGGCGCTAGCCGTCGTCGGGGCACTGATGGCACTGTCGTCGCCGGCGGCGGCCGGCGGCTACGCTCAGGGACTTCAGGGGGCGTCGTCGGCCGGTGTGTCGGGGGCGATGACGGGTCGTCCCGACGCGCCGGAGGCCGGCTACTACAACCCGGCCGGCTGGGCGCTTCAGGACGACTGGGGCGCTTCGTTCGGTGGCTCCGGGCTGTTGCCGATGGTCTATCACGAAGCGGCCGACGGAGCGCGGACGAGGGCCGAAGTCGACGGCGCATTTCCACCCTTTGCCCACGGCTTCGTCCGCATCGGTGAGGTGGCCGCCGGCCTCAGCGTCGGCGTCCCCTACGGAGCGAGTCTGCAGTGGCCCGACGACTGGGAGGGCCGGTTTGAGGCGACGGGCAGTCGTTTCCAGGCCTTCGAGGCCGCCCCGTCGGTGGCCTGGCGGCCCGTCGACTGGCTCGCTGTCGGCGGCGGACCGCGGCTGGTGTGGTCGACAATTGGATTCGAGCGCCGCATCGACTTTGCCCGCGATGACGACAGCGAAGAGGGCGTCGGCCGCTTCGACGCCTCGGCGCCGGGGCTGGGAGCCCAGCTCGGTATCTGGGGCCAATTCCACGATCTGTGGAGTGTGGGGGCGAGCTGGCGAAGCGGCGTCGACCTGGAGTTCTCCGGCGTCGGCGAATTCGACGGAGTTCCCCCGGAGATGCAGGACAATATCCACGACAGTCGGGCCACCACGGAGATGGTACTGCCCCATCGCTTCGCCGTCGGCGTGGCCTACGAGGTGATGGCCATGGGCGTGATTTCTGTGGATGTGGAGTACAGCCTGTGGAGTGCCTACGATACCTTCGCGGTCGATTTTGAATCGGAGGATGTTCAAGACATCACTGACGAGCGAAACTGGGAGAATACGCTTTCGATGCGCGCCGGTGCGGAGTACGTGGCGCCCGTCGACGGATTGGTTATCCGCTCCGGTATATCCTACGAGCCGTCGCCGGCCCCGGAGGACTCTGCGTCGGCCGCCCAGCCCGATACGGACCGGACAACCACCAGTTTTGGCGTCGGCTACGACGCCATCGACTACGTCGAATTCGATCTGGCCTACAACTTTTCGATCCTGAGTCGGACCGGTAGTTCTGGCCAGAGCCTGGGCGGCGCCTTCGACGGCCAGATCCACGCCGTCAGCGCCGGACTTCGATTCCGTCCCCCCGCCGGGCGTTGATGGAATCGAGGCCTTGCTTCCATACTGGTGTCGCCTCAACAACTGTTTCTGTGCGTCTGGATATCTGCCATGGCCTTAAATGTGCGAAGTCTTCGAGTGGTTGGTGTGTTGCTGTTGTGCGGCTGGTTTGTCGCCTGCGGAGGCGAAGAAGGGAGCGCCGACAACGGCGATAATCAGCAAAATACAAATGCCAATCAGCAGGATAATGACGGCCAAAACGACGGCAATGACGACCGCAACGACGATTTTATCGACGATCCACAGGACGGCTGCCAGGAGACCATCGACCGCGCCGCCACCTTCGAGGTGCCGCTTCCCGACGGGGCGGAGACGGGGATTGTGCCCGATGTGACGCGTGTCGGCGACGAATTGTGGGTCACCTACCTGGCCGATATCGACGTCGGAGAGGAGACGGCATCGAAGGGCCACATGGTGCGCATGGAGTGCAACGGAGAGACTATCGACGGGCCGCTACAACTGGGCAATGACGTCGAATTCGACGACTCCCCGCCGGCACTCGACACGGATGGCTCGATTGTCTACGTCGTCTGGAGCGACGGCGTCGAGACCGACGACGGCGCCGTAGCGCGGCTTCAGGGCATGACCTTTGAGACCGATGGAACCGCCCGAAGCGACGAGCCGTTTTCCATCGAATTCGAGATCGACGGGGAGATGGTCGGCGAGTTGGGGGGGCCCGATGTGGCCGTCGACCACCAGGGCAACGCGGGGGTCGTCGCCGTCGAGTCCGCAGGGTTTAGCTCGTATGCCCTCTTTCAGCGCATCGATGATCGGGGCGAGCCGGTGGGCGGCGGGTTTTATTTCGACGAAGATGGCGACGGCGAAACGGGCCCGACGATTACCCGGCGCGACGATAATCACCTGTTTTTCGCCTACACCGCCGAGACCGTGATGCACGGGACGATTCGACCCGACGGCGAAGCCGTCGACGAGGGGCCCGAGGGCGCCGAGCCGGCCGTCGGCTCCGGAAACGACCCCGGAGCGGTGGCGGTCAGCAAAAACGGGGCCGGTGGCAATACATGGATGGCCTATACCCTGGGGGCGACCACCAATAATACCGCCAAGGTCCGAACCGGCACATTTGTCGGGCTTCGCGACGGCGAGAGTACGTCGATCGACGAGCGGTACAGCCAGCTCGTTGCGGTGACCGCTAGTGACAACGGCGGCGCCAAGGCCTGGGCGAGTGCTGAGGGCGACCAGGGGACGATTCATTTCCGGCGCTTTCAGGGCGGGGGGCTCGATACGTCGCATGCCGGTCCGGTGATCGACGAACACGACGAGGATTTGGCGATCGGCGGTCCCGATATTGTGTGGTTGGCAGACGAGATTTTCGTGGCGGTATGGCCCGAGGAGGATGGCCTCGTGGGCCGCACCCTCGATTTCGACCGCGAAGAGGAATGAAAAGGCTGTACCGCAAAGAGGTCAAGGGCGGGTTGAACCGCAAAGAGGCGAAGGGGCAAAAGAGGTCAAGGGCGG
>CAYUPT010000571.1:0-3073 GCA_964446725.1 uncultured Bradymonadales bacterium
CGTCGACCCCATCGACTGCTCGTTACACTTCACTCGCAGCCACTTCCCCGCTCGTCCGCTCGCGGGGAAGAACGTAGGTCGTCGATTCGAAAATATTACATGCCACGCCCTTCCCCAACGCCGGCTCGCAACGCAAGTCTCCGGCCCTACTCCACATCCATCCGCCGCAATCGGTGGTCGTCGACTTCGATGGACTCCGGAAGGTCCTCGATGTCGACGACGTCCTCGAAGTCCGGGCTCTCGTAGGCCTCGATGGAGCGGATCCCGTCACAGTCGTACTGAACGACCGCCGCATTCCGCGGCCGGGTCTCGTCTTCGCCGACCAGCGGCCGAGTCCCCGAGCCCAGCGCCTGGGCATGCAATAGATAGGTGTCACCGTGAAGCGCCGGGAAATAGGCGTGGTGGTGACCGCTGATCATCAGATCGACACCGTATTGCTCTTTGAGCCGCGCCAGGCGTCGGTCGTCGAAGATCTCGTGCTCCCGCCCCTGAGCGACCGGATACTGGGGGACGTGGCTCAACATGATGACCACGTCCAGATGGGAATGCTGAGCCAGTGTCTGCTCGATCCACTCGAGTTGACCGTCGTCCAGCTCACCGACGCCGGTTCCGTCGAGTGAGACAAATAGCGCCGGACCCATCTGAAAGGCGTAGTGCAGCGGATACATTCGTTGGTCCACAAATTGGAGCCGGGGGCGACGGATCTCCCACTGTCGCACAAACTCGATGCGCTCTCGCCAGAAGCGCGGCTGTTCGGAGGCGTCGTGATTGCCCGGTGTGACGGCCATTGGAATGCCGGCATCGCTGAGTTCGTCGCTGACCGTCTCGTGGAACGCACTCCACATCGCCGGATAATTTAAGCCCTCCATCTGTCCGGCCACCATATCGCCGGCCACCACGACCAGATCGGGCTGCAGATCGCCGGTGATCCAGTCCACAGCGCCCGTGACGTCTTCGCCGTAATGTGTCGAGCCGTACTCTTCGTTCAAGTCGGCCAGCACAGCGACGGTCCAGACCTCATCATCGCCACACTCCTCTGCGGCATCGGCGCCGGAGAGTGGCGCCGACCACATCAGTCCCATGACTGCCGCACAGACCATCCATTTGCGCATACCAACTCCAAAACGCTATATCATCGGTGTCCAATCACCCAGGACGTCGACCTCGGTGTCGGCGCCGCTTCTCCAGTCCACAGCTTACTTATGGCCCAGTTTACAACGCCCGACGACCTGACGCTTCACTATCAAATCCATGGCGTCGAACAATCCGGCCCGGCCATCGTCTTCCTCAACGGCATGACCCAGACCACGCGCCACTGGGCGACCCACGCCCGGGATCTGCGCGACGACCGGATGGTCATCACCTACGATGCCCGCGGCCAGGGCAAATCCGACAATCCACGGCAGGTTCCGGCCCTCGATGACCACATCGACGACCTACTGGGCCTGCTCGACGAAGTCGACGTACAGCACGTCGACCTCGTCGGCTTTAGCCACGGCGCCCGCATTGCTTTGGGCGCCGCCGCCCGCGGTGACGACCGACTGCGGCGTCTCGTGGTCTGCAGCGCCACCGCGGCCCCGACGGCCCGGGCCCGGACCATCGTTCGCGCCTGGCGCGAGGTGTTGGAGCGCGGCGGATTGGAAGCCATGGCCTGGGCGTCGCTTCCCGATATCGTCGGCGACAGCTTTCTCGAGGGACACGAGGCGCTTCTGGACAATATCATCCAGGCCTCGGTGGACCGAAATACAGAGGAAGGCACCGCGCTGTTGCTCCAAGGCCTCGAGCAATTTCCGCCGCTCGACGACCTGGCCGGGCGCATCGACATCCCCACCCTTGTGATCTCCGGCTCCGACGACCCGCTGGTCGAGCCCGAGGGTGCCCGACAACTCGCCGGGCTATGCGACGGCGAGCACCACCTCGTCGACGACTGCGGTCACACCGTCCCCATCGAAAAACACGACGAATTTCAGGACATCATCGGTGAATTTTTGCTGTGATCGGTGTCACCGCCTGTGCTGCCGTTTACGGCACCGGTTGCTTCGACCGGATAGAAGCCCGGAATTGCTCCAAAAAGCGCTCCTGATCCTTGGACTGCACATAGCGCGAACAGATCGAGCGGAGATGCTCGATCACCGGCACCGGCTCTGCGTCGGTGGTGGCCATGACCTGGCAGGCCAGCATGGTCCCCGTCCGTCCGATACCGGCTCGACAGTGATAGACGACGGGCCGCCCCCGCCGCAGTTGATCGTCGACCCACCGGCAGGTCTCAAGCGCCTCTTCAACAGTCGGACCCTCCATGTCGACGATCGGTAGATGCCGATAGGCCAGCCCCTGGTCGGCGACGGCGTCTCGATCCAGACCCTCTTCGGTCAGTGTCACCACGGCACCGATATCGACGCGACAAAGCGCCTCCAGATCGCGCTGTAATTCGCGCAACAATCCCGGCTTTGCGACGCCGCCCAGAAGTCCGGGCCACACCCAGTGAAATTCGGCCGGCCCCCGATGTGCGGACTCCGCATTTCGGCGTCGAAACACCTTGGACTCGACAGTTTGCACATCGTCGGCGTCGATCCAGCCGTCGCCGAAGTCCCCGGTCTGCCGATGGGTCCCGTCGCCCCGGCGTTGACCTTCACCGTCCCCATCCCGAACCTCCGCACTCGATTTCGACGCGTCACGATCGCCACTGTCGCTGCTTCGGTAGGCCGGTGCCAGGTCCTCCTCGTCGGTATCGGGAGCCGGAACCGCACAGGATCCACTGCGCACAAAGTCCTGTGCCGGACCCGTCTTCGGTGCCTCAAAAAATTTGTCGACCGGTGCCGTCTCGATAATTCGCCCCCCGGCGAGCAGGCTGACCCGGTCTGCCGTCTGGCGAGCCCGTCGATGATGATGCGTACACCACAGTACCGTGCGATCGCCGCGCTGGGCCTCGACCATCTCCAGAACAGCTCGGGCCTCCCGATCTTCGAGTCCGGCACAGGGTTCATCGAGACACAGCAGATCGGGATCGGTCAACAACGCGGTGGCCAGTCGCAACTGCTTGCGCTCAAATGCCGACCACTCGATCGGTGCCTCA
>CAYUPT010000572.1:0-3069 GCA_964446725.1 uncultured Bradymonadales bacterium
GGACGACGATTCCGATGAACCGGCGCCATCTCCACAGCCTCGAGCCGAACCGGACGACGAGGATGACGACGACGATGATGAGGGCTTGATGATCTATTGACGCATCGAATCCTGTCGCGGAATCGTTTTTCGAGGTCCCGGTGACGCCGGGCCTTTGCGGTGCTTCCGAGGTATTCAAACGACGTATGAACAAAAATACTCTGTCACAGACCGGGGTGATGACGGCAGTTTCAAAACTGACCGTCGGATTTCTGGTATTCGTCGCGGTGTCGGCCGTCGCGGCCACCGGCTGGGCGACCGATGCGGCGAGTGGAGAGGCGACGCGCCGTTCACTCGTGGCGGCGGCCGGGCTGTTGTGTGTGGCGGGGTTGGCGGCGATGGGCGTACGCAGAGCCTGGTCGGAGATGGACGTCTGGCGACGTGTGGGGCGTATTGGCGGCGTCGCTATGTTGGGACTGGGGTTTTTCGCCGGTCTCTACGGATTGACCGAAGTTCCGCCCGGAGGCCAAGAGGTCGACTGGGTCGAATCCTACCAGGCGGGCCTGGAACGCGCCGACGAGACCGAGCGGCCACTGGTCGTCGACTTTACCGCCGATTGGTGCACGGCCTGCCAGGAGTTGGACGCCGAAGTCTTTCAGCATCCCGAAATCAAACCCCGTCTCGAACAACAATTCGTTCCCGTCAAAATCGATTACGACGAGGCGACGGAGGATACCCGACGGGCCGTGGAACGATTTGAGGTCAGCGGACTTCCCAGAGTGGCATTCGAGACGTCGGACGGGGAGTTTCTGCGCGGCGTCAGTTTCGCGGGCAAAGTCGAGGTCGACGACTTCGACGCGCGACTCGATCAGGCGCTCAGTGGCGAGGACGCAGATGTCGGCGGGTGGCTCGAACAGGCCCTGGGCGACCGGGGGATCATCGCCATCGTACTGCTCGTCTTCGGTGCCGGGATTCTGGCCAGTCTTTCGCCCTGTATCTATCCCCTGATTCCAGTGACCATCGGAGTTCTGGGAGCCCGCGATGCATCGACGCGCCGTGAGGGCCTGTTGCTGAGTACCAGTTACGTCGGGGGCATGGTCGTGATGTACTCCGTGCTCGGAATGGTGGCGGCCATGCTGGGCACGGTCTTCGGTGGGTTTTTTCAAAACCTCTGGTTTCAGGCCGTCATTGCCACCGTCTTTATCGTTCTCGGCCTGGGTTGTCTGGGCGTCTACGACATTCGACTGCCGGCGTCGATCCAGAAGAGAGTCCGCGAAAGCGGAGGCAGTGGCCACGCCGGGGCGTTTGTGATGGGAATGGGCGCCGGGGTTCTCGCTGTTCCCTGTGTCGGACCGGTGGTGGCCGGGATTCTCGTCTACGTCGCCGATCGCGGCGAGGTATTGATCGGCGGCGGGTTGCTGACGGTCTTTGCCATTGGGATGGGGTTATTATTTCTGGTGGTCGGGACGTTTTCGTCGCTGATCCAACAACTTCCGCGCGCCGGCGGGTGGATGGAGGGCGTCAAGGCTATTTTTGGAGCCGTCTTTCTCGGTCTCGGGCTCTATTATCTGCGCCTTGTGGTCCCCGTCATCGCGGAGTGGACTGATGAAGTGTGGCTGATATTGTCGGCGCTATAACGACGATGACTTGACGTCTGAATTCTCGCGTATAGCTTTCCGCCGCTGCCCGGCGGTTGCTCTGTCAAGGGCGGTCGCCGGAATTTTCGCCGATGTGTGCTTGGCGCCTGGCGCCGGCAGACTCGGCAGACCAAACGACATTTGTGATCAGGTACGGGTTTGACCGGATCGACGGTCGGGCCATCAAGGAGGTGTTCGTCATGCCAATCTATGAATATCAGTGCAGCGATTGCGACCATAAATTCGAGCAGATCCAGCAGATCTCGGATCCGGACCCCGACGAATGTCCCACATGCGGGGGCGGCGAGGTCAGCCGGCTGGTTTCTCAGAGCAGTTTTAAGCTCAAGGGCGGCGGATGGTTCGACGATGGATATGAATCGGCGTCCACTGGCGAAGCCACGGAGTCGACCGGCGGATCCACCGACGACAGCAGCGAGGCATCACCGTCGACGGACTCCTCCGGAGATGGCGACTCTCAGGCTGCCGCCGAATAACTGCGCGATCCCCTTCGATCGCTATCACCGACTTGCCGTTGCACGATTCGTGCCTAAGGTTGCCACTGAACAGCGCCGATGGCTTTGACGCGGACGCCAACGGTCTTGATTTCGAGACAACGAGCTACCACTGGGCGTTGTCGTCTGCGTCAATGCCGAAACACGATACGATGAACTTCGAACAGGGAGAAGTACTACGATGAGTAAGATGATTGGAATCGATCTGGGTACCACCAATTCGGTTGTCGCCGTCATGGAGGGCGACGAACCGGAAGTCATTACCAACCAGGAAGGTGCGCGCACGACCCCGTCGGTCGTCGCCTTCGACGAAAACGACGAGGTCCTCGTGGGCCGCGTCGCCAAAAACCAGGCCAGTACCAACCCCGACAATACCGTCTTTTCCATCAAGCGCTTCATGGGCCAGCAGGTCTCGGAGCTCGATGGCGAAGACAAGCGCATGCCCTATGAGATTGTGGAAGCCGACAACGGCGACGCCCACATCAAGATCAAGGGCAAGCAGATGAGCCCTCCGGAGGTCTCCTCCAAGATCTTGATGAAGCTCAAAAAGGCCGCCGAAAATTACCTCGGCGAAGAGGTCACCGAGGCGGTCATTACCGTGCCGGCCTACTTCAATGACTCTCAGCGTCAGGCCACCAAAGACGCCGGTAAAATCGCCGGTCTCGACGTCAAGCGCATCGTCAACGAACCGACGGCCGCCGCGCTGGCCTACGGCATGGACCAGAAGCAAGAGGAACTGGTCGCCGTCTATGACTTCGGTGGAGGTACTTTCGATATCTCCATTCTGGAGGTCGGAGAAAACGTCATCGAGGTCAAAAGCACCAGCGGTGACACCCACCTGGGTGGCGACGATGTCGACCAGGTCATCATCGAGTGGCTCGTCGAGGAGTTTAAAAACGACCAGGGCATCGATGTCTCCGACGACAAGATGGTCATTCAGC
>CAYUPT010000573.1:0-3067 GCA_964446725.1 uncultured Bradymonadales bacterium
CAGGGGCAGGTTGTCGAGCATTGAGTGAGCCTCGAGGCGTGGTGTGGCGGGGGGCGTCTACCGTTACCGCGTCGACGCAGGTGTGTCGACGCGGTATTCGGCGGGTCAGGCACTTCTCAGAAGTTGAACGCCACTCCGGCGTTGTAGAGCGTCAAGCTGGCCACAGAGTCGGCATCAAAATTCGAGAGAGGGAGCATGATGTCGATGTTCGGCATAACGCTAAAGGCGTCAGAAAGAGCCAGGTCGAGACCGGCCATGCCACCGGCGACGGGAGTGGGGCCTCCCTGACCGCCGACGGTTGCATAGAATACGCCGGGTTTGAGTCCCAGTGTCAGGGTCATAATGTCGGTCTTGGCGACATCGGCCAACACGTTGAGCAGAGCAAATCCGTAAGCCCCCGATTGATCGTCAAGACCGAAGCCGGTGACACTCACATAAGGGTTGACGGACATCGTGAAATTGGGGTTGTTGATAAAGGCGTATTTAAGTTCGAAGGCGGTGCCAATGAGATAGAGTTTGGCACCCAGGTCCAGGTCATCGGTGAGCCCGTGACGCACCCCGACTTCCGCGGTTGGAAGTGTGAATCCAGTACTCTCCGTCGACTCCTCTCCGGTTTCATCTGGTATTGTGCCGGTAGTGCCAAACCGGAGTAGACTGCCGGAGGCAGCAATATCCGTTTCGCCTTCACCGGCGGTTTCGGCGGTTTGTAGTGTCGAGAACGAGGGACATCCCGTGGTCGTCAACAGCAACAACGCGGCAAAGAACACGAGGATCGAGAGGCGGCGCATGATATTTCTCCTTCAAAACAGATCAGTGGACAACAGGGTTGATATAGGGCTCGAACACACGACAGCCCCGATGTGCATCAACTTGGGCAACGGGCTGCTGCGAATTGGCGAGTTCCGATATTAGACGATACGTAAGCGATGTTATTCAAAATCGAAGTGAACGATGATCAGTGAGGTTCCTCAAAGAAGCCAGCCCAGTTGGACTCCGTAGTGGCGGTCGAGGCCGTCGGGATGAGCGCGAATGCCGAGCTCCAGGCTAAAACTGGCGGTTCCAAATAGCGAGATTCCGGCTCTTCCGACGAGACCGCCGAGCGGCTGAAAACGCCCGTCGGCACTGCTTCCGGTGGCGTCTTCGACAGAGCGGCGTTCGTAGTTGGCGCCGACCTGAGCTTCGGCGCCCACGAGCCACCGACCCTGCCAGTGATGAAGCCCGACGCCGGCGAGCATCCCGAAGCGACGACTGTCGAAAGTGATGACCGATACGTCGTTGCGTTGCCAGGTGTGGTCGATGGCCAGCGAAACGGTGAGCGGTCCCGCCAGCAGGCTCCGGCCCCGAAGATGGAGATATGGCTGGGCGTCGAATCCGCTGTAGGCATTTTGCCAGGACATCCGTCCCAGTCCGGCATCGATCTCCCATCGGTGGTCATCGGGGGCAGCAAAGACCTCTCCCCAGGCCTCGCGGATGGCCTGGTTGCGGTCGCCGTCGTCGTGGTCGCTTGCAGCTTGCCCGGCGTCATCACCGTTCGGTTCGTCGCCGGCAAAAGCCATCGACACCGGGGCGAGGATCAGCGAAAGAAGTGCGAGAATCGGGATTATTGCGCGCATGTCAACTCCCCGGAAATGGCGGTCAGTCGGTCGACAAATACATCGCAGGCGTCGTCGGTGGCCTGTTGTGGAAGCTGGGCGTGGAGCCGATTGAAAAAGTCGGCCAGGGTAAACGACGGTTCCACGTCGGCGAAGTCCTCGAGCGCCGACACCAGAGCGCGCCCCAGCTGTTCGTCGTCATCGACAATCGGGCGGATCGCCCAGACCGTCGACGCGATGACCGAGCCCAGTTCGTAGGGGTTGTAGGCGTTTGCCGGTTGGTCCAGGGCCTGCTGGAGCGACGCCGTATATTCGCGATCGACGTCCAGATTGCGGTCCACATCGAAGAGTTCCTCGGAGATCGATGCCGATATAAAATTGGGATCTTCGACGGCCAGAGCGCCGAAGATATCGGCGATGCCTTCATCGAGTGAGCTGATGCGGTTGGCGTATTCGTCATCCCAGGGCTCGTAGAGGTAATCGGGGACTCGTTGGTCGCCGTGGACCAGTCGATTGAAGACGGCGTGGCTGTACTCGTGGACGATCACTCCCCGGTTGGCCGACAGTGGCAGGTCTTCGAGGAGAAATTGCGGGGGAATCAAAAAGGCGTCGAGAGTAAATGCGTAGGCCGCATTATCGGTCAACAGGTTAAAGGGGATAAATCCCAGCCGCAGTTCCGGCGAGTAGTAGACGGGGAGGCGGCCGACGACCTCGCGATCGACACCGATACTCTCAAAATACAGCATTGAGCGCTCGAGATGATGATACAGCGTAAACATCAAAAAACTCTGGAAGTCCCAGCCTTTGACGACGCCATCGACAATCTCGTAGCGGGCACGGGGCGTTTTATCGCCATCGATGCGAATGGCATTTTCGAATTCCTCGCGCGTCTGCGGTTCGCTGGTGGCGGCCCGGATCTGTCCGCCGCCGCGAAGTTCGGCGATGTCGCCGCTGACGGCGGGGCGGTCGCTGATCGTCTCGATCGTCGACTCCATCGTCTCGTAGCGCTGGTCGTCGGGATTCCAGTCCAGAATCTGATAGCGATCGACGGACTCTGTGTCGTTGGAGTCGCCGTCGGCCGAATCGCCACAGCCGACCGCCACGAGGGCGACCAGGGTGGCGGCGGCCAGTATTTTGAGTGTTCGGTATCGCATCATCGATCCTCCTGCCTGCAAACGCGGTATCGCGCGGACCGTAGCGCTTCGGACACGCGAGAAGCAAGTTTCGCCGAATACGGCGCTATCCGACATCGGCGATCTGAGGTTGCGGCTTGTACTCGCGGCGGGCAGCGCGCTCAATTTCGTCGAGGAATACCGGCAGGTCGTCTTCGGTCATCCGAGGATTGATATGGACCATGCGAAATGTCGCATGGCCGTCGACGGGCCCGTAGTTGATCATGACGCGGCCGGCGTCTTTGACGGATTCGCGCAGTGTTCGGGTGACGGCGTCGAGCCGTTGTTTTCTCTCCGGACCGG
>CAYUPT010000574.1:0-3040 GCA_964446725.1 uncultured Bradymonadales bacterium
CCCTGGTATTCTACAAGCCCCATCCCGAAGACCCCGAGATCAACCTGCCCACCTGATGAATGGGACGGCGGGGGAGGCTTCGGCGCACCATTGAATGACGACAAGGCCACGGCACAGACCATGATTTTACAGATCAACGCCGAACACCCACAGCCGCGCCGTATCGAGCAGATCTGTGACACGCTCAAGGATGGCGGAATCGTCGCCTACCCGACCGATACGGTCTACGGGCTGGGTTGCGATATTTTCAATAAGCAGGCCGTCGAAAAGCTCCGACAGTTGATCCGTCAGATCAAGGGCGACGACGTCACGGCCAGTCCCCTGTCGTTTATCTGCAAAGATCTGAGTAATATCTCGGAATACGCCTTCGTCGACGACTACGCCTACCGAACACTTCGGCGGATGCTTCCCGGGCCCTACACCTTTGTGCTGGAGGCCACAAAATTGGTCCCGACGGTGATGCGCAACAAGCGCAAGACCGTCGGCATTCGGGTGCCGGATTCGCCGATCCCACAGGCCATTGTGGAACGACTGGGCAACCCGGTCGCCAACAGCAGTGCCACCGACCGCGACGGCGATTTGATTCCCGATCCGTGGACAATTGAGGAGTTATACGGCCACGCCGTCGATCTGATCATCGACGGTGGCTACGTATTTCCGGAGCCGTCGACGGTCCTCGATTTCTCCCAGCAACCACCCCAATTGTTGCGCGAGGGCAAGGGACCGGTCGGCGATCTGGATTTCGTGGAATTGATCTAAAGGGGGGCTTGACCGTCGATCACAGCGAGGTGACAAAGGCCTGGATATCGTGTTCCGATTCCAGCCGCTCCATAAACGAACGGGCACCGTCGGTGGTGGGGAATTTTCCGACGCGAACCTCGTATATTTCGGCGCCCTCGGGGCCCTCTTCGGCGATGAGCTTGGGTTCCAAATCGAGGGAGCGCAGACGATCCATATCGGTGCGAGCCCGTTCCATCGTCGGATGGGACGCGATCTGGAGGGTAAAGCGCGCGGCCTCTGATAGTTCGTCGTCGTCGACGCTATCGACGTTCGGCTGAGGGTCGGCGTCTTCACCAAAGTCGGGGTCCGCCACTTCTGCATCAGAGGCCGTCAGGGCGTCGTAGAACGAAAATAGATTCGCCCGCTCGCTGCCGTCATCGATGTCGCCGTCGCGTTCGGCGGCAGTCGACAACGCCGGGGTATCGGGACCGGTCGATACGGCGGGCGGAAACCCATCTTCGATCAAAATTCGCTGACCGGCGATCAGGCCGAGGCTAAAGATAATCGAGCCCACAGCAGTCCAGACGAAGAGCCGGGCAATTCCACCGGAGTTTGCATTTCGGCTACTCATGTCGGGTGTCGCTTTAAGTAACAGTACGGACAGCGTCGTGGCTTCGATGACGGCGTCGGTGCCCGGGACGGGTTGAATCGATTCCCGGCATCGACGCGTCTTGCGACGGTATCAAAACCGCCGACGTCCACAAGAAATTTTGTGGCCCTTCGCCAGCGAACGTCTTCTGCGAAATGTCGGTCCTCAAATTCGCCATTGCATCTCTATGCCGTGCGCCGTTCTTCTTTGAGGCCGTAGATCGAAAGTGGCGGCGCATCGGCGTCGATCGACAGCGTGGTGCCGATCGGAAAGTCGTATGCGAGATGGGGGCCATCGACAAAGACCGTGCCCGCTCGCATCCGGGAGATCACTTCCAGTGAGTCCTCGAAGGGATGGATGCCTTTGAGGAATCGGTATCCACCTTCGCGAGGCGGAAATGGCTCGCGCACCAGGTACTGGATGTTGTCGCTGTCAAAAGGCAGTACGAGCCCGCCGGCGGAGCGAATTGCCGCCGTAGAACCGGCGGGCGTCGATATCCAGACACCGCTCGACTTTTGCTCCTCCGCCGGATGGGAACCGACCTTCAAGAAGTAGGAGGAGACGGCGGCCGGATTGTGATGGCTGATCAGAATATCGTTGAGCACCGGCGGCCCCAATCGCTCGCCGTCGCGGCGGACGTAAAAACGTCGCAGCTGTACCGGTGTCGACTCTCCGGAGACGATGGATTCTACAATCCGGGCGATATCAAAGGCCGTGCCCGCCGAAAAATATCCCACACTGGTTTCCGGATCGGAATTGATCGACAGGATCGGCGTCCCGTCGAGTCGGTGCGATAGATCGAGGACCGTTCCATCTCCCCCGACGGCGATCACCAGGTCGTAGTCCGAGCCGGCGGTGACATCTCCGCGATACTTCGCATCCCAGTCCAGTCCCGTGGAATCGAGATATTCGGCGATCTCGTCGACACTGCGCCGATGGGCCCGGTGGGAGGCCTGGAAGTTGTGGACGCTGACGTGCTCTTCGTCGAGCAATTCGATGATCGTCGGATCTTCGTTGTCGACGACCAGTTGTTGGTAGGTGCTTTTTTTATAAGCCACCAAAATACGGGGAGAGCGCGTCATGCCAGAGGCTGTCGGTAAAAGAGAGGGGGTTGTCAACGACAATTCGGGTTATAGTGTTTCGGCGTCGACACTGGCAAGGCCCGCCGGCTTGAACAGCCGGCGCTGTCGTGCTAGCAAAAGAATCGGCAATGTCTTGTAAGTGTTCACTTAGTTGTGGTAATCGCCACAGCTGTGAATCCTTGTTCATTCGCGACGCAAACACCGATTGAGGAGCTATTATGGCCGAAGAAAGTGCACAGGAAATTTTCGCGACCACCCTTCCCGAGAAACTGGAAGAGAATCCGGATGCCGCCAAGTCCACGGACGCCATCTACGTCTTTAACGTGACCGGCGATGACGGCGGAACGTGGACGCTCAACTTCAAGAAAGACGACGACTTCGTCAGCGAAGGCGACTCCGATGACGCCGAATGCACGGTGACGATGAGCGACAGTGACTTCGTCGATATGTGGAACGGCGATCTCAATCCCGCTCAGGCCTTCATGATGAATAAAATCAGCATCGAAGGAAATATGGGACTGGCCATGAAGCTTCAGAACTTCATCGGCTGAGTTTCGAGCACAGCACGTGATCGATCGTCGGGATGCAT
>CAYUPT010000575.1:0-3038 GCA_964446725.1 uncultured Bradymonadales bacterium
GCCGGCGTCGCCGGTGGATAGGCGGTTATCAATCGGGGGCGATGTGTTTGCGGTGTGAATTCCACTGGTCGTGATCGAATTCCAGAAGGACGCCGTTGTCGCCGTCGGTGCCAACAGTGAGGTCGACGGTGCCGTCGTCGGCGGTGGTCACCGACTCGGCCTGTCCACCGTCGATGACGTCGACGGTGACATCGGCCACACCGACCGCGCTGTCGGCTTGGGCGGTAGCCCGGTCGACGACGCGAAGCGACAAACTCAGCACGTCGCCCTCCAGGTTGGTGTCCAGGACTTCGACGGATAGCTCTTTGAAGTAGTGCGACCAGCGGTGGCTACGCACGGCGATGCCGGCATGTTGGAGGGGGCGGTTTCGCCGCGACGAGCGCTCCTGGTCCTGCAATTCCATGCCGTGATCGGCGGTGAAGATGAGCAGTGTGGAGTCGTCGATTTCGAGTTGTTCGAGTGTGTCGAGCAGGGCTCGCATGCGTTGATTGGTGCGGGATATCGCATCAAAGCGCGTGTCGTCGCCGTGGGGGCCGTGGCGGTGGCCGGCGGTGTCGGTGGACGCCATATTGAGGATGGTAAACGTCGGGATCGGGAGTCCGTCATCGGGCCGATCGATGTGGTCCTGAAACAGCGCTGTAAAGTACTGGGCGGTGCTGTTGTCCATGACGCCGGTGCGATCGTCGACGTCGACCTGTGGCAGCGGATAGGTCTGGTCAGCGACGTCGACTTCGTCGGCGTCGTCTGCGATTTCGAATCCGTCGGGGCGCCGCCGCTCGTAGGTCGCAAGCGGTGCGCCGCGCGTCGAGGGGTGATTAATGCTCGCCGACAACACGCCGTCGTCGAGGCCACCGAAGCTTCGCTCGACGGCTTCGTGCACCGTCTCGACGGGAAGGCCCGGGTGAGCACTTCCGAAGAGATATTCCGTCTCAAAGATCTCCGAGATCGCCGATGCTTCGGCGGACTGGGTACGAGACCAGAAGACGTTGTCGATCAGCCCGTGGTGGCCACTCCAGGCGCCGGAACCGATGGTGTTGTGGCCGGGGAAGGTATTGGACGGAAAGTTCGAAATCGCGCCGTGTTCGTAGGCCAGCGCACCGTCGAAGAGCTGGCGGTAGACATCGACATCGTAGTCCGGATTATCGGAAAAGACCTGGTGAAATATTTCGGGATTGGTCAGCCCGTCATTGACGATGACAATCGCCCGATCGGCGACCGGTTCGCCGTCGGCGATGGCATCGAGCGCATCGTCGGTAAAGAGCTCTTCCAGGACGCGACCGTCCTGCCACTGGAGGTAGACGTCGTCGCGAAGTCGCAGATCGGGGCCGACGCCGGTGGTCCGGTCCAGCCCCAGTGCGGCGGCGACGGTGGGAGCGATATCGGTCTGACGGGCCACGGCATCGACCATCAGTGTCTGGCCGCTGTCGCCGATGGATTCGGCGGTGGCATTGTCGGGGATATCGGCGTCGTCGGCGTTTCGGATTCCGGGGCCGGAGACGACCAGCGGTGCCCGGCTCTGAAGTGCATTGAGATTGCCGTGGGTACCGAATCCACCGGTCGACCAACTGGCGGGAATGATAATCAGATCCCCGGTTCTGGGGTCATCAAAGGCCTGGGCGATGCGCTCTCGAGCGTAGGGATAGTGCATCTGGTCGCCGGGGATAAATCCCAGGCGTTCGTCGTCTTCGCCATAGCTTCGGTGGCTGTAGTCGGTGCCAAATGGATTGATGGCGGCGTCCACAAAATCACTGTAGCTCGAAAAGGCCTTCGGATCGGTATGGGCCAGTGGATTGGCGCCGTCTTGTGCCACGGTCTCAAAGCGCGCTTCGTCGCCGTCGTCGCCGGCGTGGCGTTCGTAGACCAGAGAGCCCTCGTCGACGGCCCCGCCGCTGTAGATTTCATATTGCACGGTTCCATCGTCCTGCCGGCGGGCGGTGGCGACCATCGCCACGTGCGGATCCTGGCGGATCTCGGGAAGTGCCATCTGAAATAACTCGAATTGCCGGCTGTCGATGCCCTGCTGTTGCCAGTTGAGATGGGGAATGATGGAATCGCCGAGCTGGAGTCCGTCGGGACAGCAGTCGCCGGCGTCGGGGCGAGGCGCAATCTGTGTGGTGTCGCCGGGTTCGATAAATCCGTCGGCGGTCACCGCCCGGCCCGACATGGTCATCTCCACCGGCACTTCGCCTTCGCCGTCGGGATCGATGATATCCCGGGCTTGCTCTTCGGAGATCGGGACTTGGTCCTGGACGGATTCCAATAGCGCATCGAAGCCCTCATCGGTGATCACGCCGCGCAGCACGACGTCGTTCAGAGTATCGAGTTGCTCGCCGAATTGGCCTGTGATCTCGGCGTCGCTGACCTGGAGGATGACGCCGTCGGTAAGCGACGACATACCGGTCAGGTCAATCTCCAGAAAATCGGCGCTGGCCTCCAACTTCAGTTCCCGGGAATTTCCGTCGAGGCGGGCCCGAAACTGGCAGGTCTCGTCGTTGAGCGATTCGTAGTACAGCGAATAGGTGTCGGCCGGGGTATCCGGGATTTCGTCGTAGCCGTAGCCGGTGCGCTCGGAGCCGCCTCCGACCAGATGGAGCTCGTCGTCGGTTCCGTCGGTCAGCTCGTCGGCAAAGAGGAGCACCGGAGGGAGGTCGCCGAGGAAGGAGCCGGCGATTGTGACGATAGCGTCGGGCTCTACGATCTCTTCGGCGGTCAGTGCAAAGGGCTGGCCGTCGGGGATTTCGTACACGAGTTGGCAGGCGCCGTCATCGGAGGCGTTGTCGTCTGTGTCGTCGTTGCTGTGCTGGGAGTGATTGGATTCGTTTGGAGCCGTCGAGTCGTCGCCGGGGTTTGCGCTGCACGCCGCGATCATGAAGGCGGTGATCAACACCAGGGCCGGCATTCGGAGCGGTATCATCGGAGACTCGTCGTATTGAGAATACAAACCCATTGTCGCTTGCGGTTCGGCTTCCACGATATCAGAAATTGGGAGCCAAGTAGATTGGAGGTGATTTTAAATGGCATCGCCGCAGGGAAGAGCT
>CAYUPT010000576.1:0-3030 GCA_964446725.1 uncultured Bradymonadales bacterium
CCTCTCGATGAAGACTACGACTATGCCGAGGCCTTCAACGACCTCGACGTCGCCGCACTCAAACAAGATCTGCGCGACGTGATGACCGACTCCAAGGACTGGTGGCCCGCCGACTGGGACCACTACGGTCCCTTCTTTATCCGGATGTCCTGGCACGCCGCGGGCACCTATCGCCAGGGCGACGGCCGAGGCGGAGCCAGCGGCGGCGCCCAGCGCTTCGCTCCTGAAAACAGCTGGCCCGACAATGTGAACCTCGACAAGGCTCAGCGACTGCTGTGGCCGGTCAAAAAGAAGTACGGCAACAACGTCTCCTGGGCCGACCTGCTGGTCCTCGCCGGCAACGTCGCCATGGAAGACATGGGCTTTGACACCCTGGGCTTCGGCTTCGGTCGCGAAGACCTGTGGGAGCCGAAAAACGACATCAACTGGGGTGTCGAAGACGAGTGGCTGTCGAACGAACGCCAGGGCGCTCCCGGCGAATTCTCCGATCCGCTCGGAGCCACCCACATGGGCCTGATCTACGTCAACCCCGAAGGCCCCTCCGGCGACCCGGACCCCAAAGCGGCGGCCAAAGACATCCGTGAGACCTTCGGCCGTATGGCCATGAACGACGAAGAGACCGTGGCGCTGATCGCCGGCGGCCACACCTTCGGAAAATGTCACGGCGCCGCCTCCGAAGACCACAAAGGCCCCGAACCCGAAGCTGGCTCCATCGAAGAGCAGGGCCTGGGCTGGAACTCGGACTACGGTGAAGGCAAAGGCGCCGACACCATCTCCAGCGGCATCGAGGGAACCTGGACGCCGACCCCCACCAAGTGGGACAGCAGCTTTTTCGACCTGCTGTTCAAATACGAATGGGAAAAAGAGCAGTCCCCCGCCGGCGCCTGGCAGTGGCGACCGAAGGACGTCAACGATGAGGATCTCGTCACCGATCCCCACGACCCCTCCGGAAGTCGCGCCCCGATGATGCTGACCACGGATCTGTCGCTGAAAAAAGATCCGAAGTACCGCGAAATCTCTGAACGCTTCCGGGACAACCCCGAACAGCTCGAAGAGGCCTACGCCAAAGCCTGGTTCAAGCTGATTCACCGAGACATGGGCCCCAAATCCCGCTACCTCGGTCCCGACGTTCCCGATGAAGACTTCTCGTGGCAGGATCCGGTTCCCGAAGTCGATCACGAACTGATCGACGATGGTGACATCGCTCAGCTCAAGCAGGACATCCTGGACACCGATCTGTCGGTCTCCCAGCTGGTACAAACCGCCTGGGCGTCGGCGTCGACGTTCCGCAACTCCGACAAGCGCGGAGGCGCCAACGGTGCGCGCATCCGGCTCGAACCCCAGAAAAGCTGGGAGGTCAACAACCCCGCCCAGCTGTCCACGGTCATCGAGACCCTGGAGGGCGTCCAGCAGTCGTTCAACGACGCCCAGTCCGGCGACAAGCGAGTCTCGCTCGCCGACCTGATCGTCCTCGGCGGCTGTGCTGCCGTCGAACAAGCGGCCAATGACGCCGGCTACAACGTCGAAGTCCCCTTTGCACCGGGACGCACCGACGCCACCGCCGAACAGACCGACGTCGAGTCTTTCGAGGTCCTCGAGCCCCGTGCTGACGGTTTCCGCAACTACCACGGCGTCGACTACGACGACGTCAAGGCCGAAGAGCTGCTCGTCGACAAGGCCCAGCTTCTATCGCTGTCGCCCCCGGAGATGACCGTGCTCGTCGGCGGCATGCGAGCCCTCGGTGCCAACTACGACGACTCGGACCACGGCGTCTTCACCGACGAGACCGGAACGTTGACCAACGACTTCTTCGTCAACCTTCTGGACATGAGTCTCGACTGGCAGTCGGCCGACGAGGACGACTACCTCTTCGAGCTGCGCGACCGCGAAACCGGTGACGTCAAATTCACCGGCACCCGCGTCGACCTGGTCTTCGGTTCGAACTCCGAACTTCGGGCACTGACCGAGTTCTACGCCACCGACGACGCCGAAGAGAAATTCGTCCACGACTTCGTCGAAGCCTGGGACAAGGTCATGAATCTCGATCGATTCGACCTGAAGTGATCTCAGCGGGCACCGATGTGCCCATTGCTCGATGATCGAGGCCCCGGGCGGTAATTGCCCGGGGTCTTTCTTATTTTTTCACCACCGGAGCCGACCATGTCTGACGCCATCATTGAAATCTCGCCCCTCGGCGCTCCCCCCTGGCAGACCTCCGACCCCTTCTTATTTTGCGTCCACCATCTCGATAACTACCCGCAGGGAAATGACGCGATGGGACCGGATCCGGCGCTGTTGTCGGGACGCAACCTGGGCAACGACTTCTCCGGCAAGGACGGCTGGAGCATGTATCACGGCCAGAGCGTTCCCGGTTTCCCCCAGCATCCCCACCGCGGCTTCGAGACCGTCACCCTCGCCCGCCAGGGGTTTATCGACCACACGGATTCACTGGGCGCAAAGGCCCGTTTCGGAGAAGGCGACGTCCAGTGGATGACCGCCGGCGACGGCATCGTCCACTCCGAGATGTTCCCGCTGATCCACCGCGACAAGCCCAATACGACGGAGCTCTTTCAGATCTGGCTAAATCTGCCGGCAGACAACAAGCTCGTCGATCCCCACTTCGCCATGTTCTGGAACGGCGATGTTCCCGAAGAGACCGTTGTCGATGACGACGGAAACGAGACGACACTGACCGTCGTCGCCGGCACATACGACGGACTTCAGCCCCCCGAACCTCCGCCGGAATCCTGGGCGAGCAACCCCGATCATCACGTGGCGATCTGGACGCTCCAACTCGATCCGGATGCGACCTGGACGGTGCCGACAGCCCCCGAAGAGGCAAACCGCTCGCTGTACATCTTTGAAGGCGATGGAGTGACCATCGACGATCAGCCCGTTCCAAATGGTCGGCGAGTCCAGGTCGACCCCACCGAATCGGTGGACATCACAAATGGCGAACAACCGACGGAAATCCTCGTCTTGCAGGGACGCCCCATCGACGAGCCCGTCGCCCAGCAGGGCCCGTTCGTG
>CAYUPT010000577.1:0-3028 GCA_964446725.1 uncultured Bradymonadales bacterium
CTCGAGCAACGTCAGACCGCCGGCGAAGACGAAGAGTACTACGATGGCGCCATGGTCTACGATGTCGAAGCCGACCAGGACCTGGTCTTGCAGGTCGAACAATTCTGCGGACAGGGCTTTATGGGGCCGTTTTGTGATTACGGCGAGATCGGCGTGTATGTCTTTGTCGATTGATCGAGTTTGGTCCGTGTGATGAGTCCAATCCGAGGGCGGGCGCTCTCCGTAGTGGCGAGCGCCCGCTCTTTTGGTGGGTCGATCTGTTGAATTTATGAATGTTTAGGTAGGAAGGGAGCAGCGGATATGAAATTGGCGACTCTGCGCGATGGCTCGCGCGACGGAATATTGGTCGTGGTGGACAGCAACAACGACGTGTATGCGACGGCCGAAGGTATTGCGCCGACGATGCAAGACGCCCTCGATCGGTGGGATGACGTCGAGCCGAAGTTGCGTCAACTCGGCGAAGAACTCGACAGCGGTGAGCGCGACGGAACCCCCGTCGATGTCGACGAGCTCAGTGCGCCGCTTCCGCGGGCCTACGAGTGGATCGATGGCTCCGCCTACATCAATCACATCGTATTGGTGCGAAAAGCCCGGGGCGCCGAGCCTCCGGAGACTCTCGAGACCGACCCGCTGGTCTATCAGGGCGGCTCCGGCGATCTGAGGGGACCGACCGCCGACATCGAGGTCCCGAATACCGAATGGGGCTGCGATTTCGAGGCCGAATTGGCCGTCGTCCTCGGCGATACGCCGCGGGGTACCACGGCCGACGAGGCCGGTGACTACGTCCGGCTCGTCGTGGCCTTAAACGACGTGACTTTTCGCAATCTCATTCCCGACGAATTGGAAAAATCCTTTGGGTTTTTTCAGTCCAAACCGGCGACGTCGTTTGCTCCCTTTGCGGTAACCCCCGACGAACTCGGAGACGCCTGGCGCGACGGACGCCTCCATCGACCGCTTCGCAGTATCTACAATGGCGAGGTCTTCGGCGAGCCGGAAGCCGGCCCGGAGATGCATTTTTCGTTTTTCGATCTCATCGAGCACTGCTGTAAGACCCGGTCGTTTACAGCGGGAACCATTCTGGGAAGCGGTACCATCTCCAATGAGGACCGCTCCCGTGGGTCGTCGTGTCTGGCCGAGCAACGGATGATCGAAAAGATCGACACCGGCGAATTCGAGACGCCGTTTATGTCGCCTGGCGACACCATTCAGATCGAGATGGAAGACGCCGATGGCCACAATATCTTCGGCGCCATCGAGCAGACCGTTGTCGATGTCGATTGAGCCCGCGATGGACATCGAAATCAAGAAGTTTGACGAGTTGACCCGGCGAGAATTGCACGATGTGCTGGCGCTTCGGAGTCGGGTCTTTGTCGTCGAACAGAAGATCACCGACGTCGCCGAAGTCGACGGTCTCGATCCGAAGGCCCACCACGCACTCTGCCGTGTTGACGGCAACATCGCCGGAACGCTTCGGATTCTACTCGAGCGCGACCCCATCAAGGTCGGTCGGGTGGCCGTCGACAAGGCGCATCGAGGCCAGGGAGTGGGAAGCCGGATGATGGTGGCCACCCAGGAGTTTCTGGGCGACCGGCGGGCCAAACTCCATGCTCAAGCCCACCTCGAGGAGTGGTACGCCGAACTCGGCTGGCATCGAAGTGGTGAGAATTTTGAAATCGTCGGAATCGACCATGTACCCATGGTCTGGCCACCGAATACATCATCGACGCCTTGACCGATTCGGCGATGGGACGTATCGGTAATTAATGGTCAAAATGGCGCTGTATACTGCGACCTGTCGAAGGGGCGCAGCAACGGATGGCTTTGCGGTCTGCGCACAACGCGATCGCGGAGTATCGATAACCAATACAACGAATGGAGGATATGATGGGACTCAATGACGTGGAAGTGACCTGGCTTGGACATGCGACCTTTCTGATCGAGACCCCGGAGGGCGACGAAATCCTCGTCGACCCCTGGCTGGAGGGCAATCCGAAATGCCCCGACGAGTACACCGACGTCGAACCCGACGCGATTTTGATTACCCACGGTCACAACGACCATATCGGCGACGTATTCGAGACCGCCGATCGCTGTGACGGACCGATTGTCGGGATTTTCGATCTGACGACCTGGCTCGGATTTGAGGGCGTCGACGACGAACAGCTTGTCGGCATGAATAAGGGCGGCACCGTCGATCTATACGACGAAGGCGTCGACGTGGCGGTGTCGATGACCAACGCCCACCACTCGTCGTCGTATACCACGGAAGACGAAGAGGTGGTCTATCTGGGCGAGCCCGCCGGATTCGTGCTCGAATTCTCCAATGGCGAATCGCTGTATATCGCCGGCGACACCTGCCTGTTTGGCGACATGGAGTGGATCGGCGAGATCTACAGCCCGTCGGCGGCGATTTTGCCCATCGGTGATCACTTCACCATGGATCCGGAGCAGGCGGCGATTGCCGCCGATCTCGTCGGCGTCGACGAAGTCATCCCCTGCCACTTCGGGACCTTCGGGCTTCTGACGGGAACTCCGGACGAGTTGCGCGAAGAGCTGACCGAAATCGGCGATGCCGATATCGATGTCATCGCCCTGGAACCGGGCTCGTCGCATCAGTGGTAACGGCGAGCTGAGCAGATTGTGATGCAAGAACAACGAAACCCCCCGGTGGCGACACCGGGGGGTTCGCGTTTTGGATGACGACTCAGAAGAAGAGCCGGTAGCCGACGTCGATGTTAAACGCCCCGGTATTGGCCTCGCCGGTGATGCGCTGATCGAGCGGACTTCCGCCGACGAGCACCGAGCCAAAGAGGGCGCCGGGGCCGAGCATATACTCCGCCCCTCCGCCGATGGCGACGCCGTACTCCGAGTTGGTTTCCCGGTTTTCGCCAAAGTCATTGCCGTCGGAGCTGGCCTCCATGACGGATTCCATCAGATACAGACGGGGAGCGAGCATGGCGTAGGCACTAAGTCCCTGGCCGGGTGGCATAAAGCGCCATCGGGCGTGGAATTGAAGGGTCAGCATCCG
>CAYUPT010000578.1:0-3015 GCA_964446725.1 uncultured Bradymonadales bacterium
TGATCGTTTCTGGTTCAGCTCTCGGTTTCTTTGCCCCTTACGCCCCTTTGCGGTTCAATTTGTCCTCAGGATGCCCCCGATTCCGACCGCTCCACGCCATCCGCTCCGACCGGCCCGAATTTGTCTTCTAGCAATTCGACGAAATCCGCTTCGCGGTCCCCACTTTGCGGCTCTATCCCGATGTCGATTTCGCCGCGGTCCGGCGATTCGACGCATATCGTCAATCCCCCGTCGGCGAATGCCCGAGCCTGGCGACGCAATCTGGCAATGGACTCCCGAAACATCGGCGTCCACTGCGAGGTATTGCGCGATGGATTGACAACGTCGACAACCGTCAGTGTTCCCCGGACGATCTGCACGCTCTTGAAGTCATCGACCATCTCCGAAATCGCAAGCCGGGACTGACGGCTCAATCTCGCGCTCTGTAACGCAACGTTGCCGGGCAACAACGCGCCGAGGGCAATCCCGTCGACACTCGTCGATTTCAGTGATTCGGGGCGAACGAATCGATGCACTGTCGCATCCCGCCAGGGAAAGGGAAGCTCGACGCGAGCGGTGATACAACACCGGGCGGTGGCGGGATTGATCGCCTCCGGGTCCGGGTTGCGCCGGCCACTGCGCTGGAGCTCCATCTCCATTTCGGCCCCCAACCCGCGAAGCTGTCCCACCAGCCGTGCGCCGTCGAGTGCTCCCTCCCTCGCGTGCGCCTCGAACCCCGTATCCTCGCCGGCGGCCGCCCAGGCATCGAGATATTGCTCGGCGGGATAGGCACCGGCAGTTCCAGCACCGATGCCCATTCCGGCTTCCCGCCACATTCCGTACAGATGGGAAATGGCGGCTAACGTCAGCACGGCAAGCCCGATGAGCACCCAGGCCTCATCGACGGGCAAATCGCTGAGCAACTGCTGTATCTGACCACCTCGACCCACGAAAACACCTCAATAAAACTTAGGGCTCCCGGAAACAACCACGGACGTCGTCGATCATCGAATAGTCGCTTGGCGCCGACAGTCAATACGTCCCCGGAGAACCCCAAACGATATCGCCGCCCTTCTTCGACAACTCCGAATAAAACCGCCGACAGCCAGAACACCGAATGTCGAGCCAAAGAAAGTCAATTGCGCATCGGCGTGCGATTCGTCACGGCCAGCGCACTCGGTAGACTCCGACCCGGGTCGCCCCGACTTCGGCCCGACAACAGTACCCTGCTGGTTCAACATCGCCTTCACCACATGGAATTCCGCGACCAAATAGGACCGCTCCCCGCTTCGAGCTATGCATCGCGATGTGGTATTTCACCAGAACTGCCGATAACCACATTGCTTCACCGGGACACGTGATGCGCCAAATTGCACTTTTACTATCGATGGTCGGGCTCCTCGTTATCGCCGCCGGCTGCGCGACCTACGACAGCGAGACTGCTCCCGACGTCGTCGACGACGTCGATCTCGAGCGATACACCGGCACCTGGTATGAACTGGCCTCCGTCCCGATTCGCCCCCAGCGAGGTTGCGTGGGCACCACGGCGCGGTACGAGCTGCGCGATGACGGCGACATCGACGTCATCAATACCTGCTACGACGAGAGTTTCGATGGCGACATCCGACGAGCCACAGGCCGGGCCTGGCTTCAGGACGACGGCAGCGATGGTCGATTGTGGGTGCGCTTTTTCTGGCCCTTTCGAAGCCACTACTGGATCATCGATCTCGATGAGGACTATCGATGGGCGGTCATCTCCGGGCCCGACCGCGACACTCTCTGGGTCCTGAGCCGCAGTCCCTGTATGGAACAGCATCGATTCGAAGAAATTGTCGACGGCCTGCAGGCGCGCAACTTCGATGTCCAGTCCATGGAGACAACACCTCAACGAGGCGGTAATGGCGACCGCTGCGAGGTCGAACTCCGGGAATGAGACTGCAATTTTTGGCTTCTCGGCAGCCGTAGCGACCAATTTTGATGTGCTTTAGTATCGACGCCATCCCCGTTGTCGGCCGCCCAAGGGCCCCATCCGATGCCATCCACAGAGTCTTCCGACGAAATCCAGTTCCGTCCCCTTGCCCCTGAGGAACGCGACGACTTTTGCAACGTCGGCCGCCGCGCCTTTCCGCTGGCCATCGGCGCCATGATCAGCCCCCGGGATATTAACCTCGTCGCCACCATCGGCGACGACCTCGTCGGTGGTTTTGCCGCCGAAGTCGTGGAGTTCACCGACGGCTCGACGATGGCCGTTGTGCGCTGGCTATTTGTCAGCCCCGACGTCCAGGAGCAGGGACTTGGTTCCCGCCTGGCCAAAGCCGGCTTTTCACACCTCAAAAACTCGGATATCGACCACTTCGTGGCCGATATTCACGGCGACAATACAAGTTCCTTTCGCATCGCCGAGTCCATGGGAGCCCGGCGACTTCGACCCTGGGATCAACTGCGCCTGCTGGGCCCTGCAAAAACAGCGACGGCCTGGTGGAAACTGTCTCACTTTCTGGACTTCGGCTATTTTGTCTATGTCGGGAATTCCGACGGCGAATTGCGGGACACCGGGCACCGTAACGCCGCCGAGATAAGCCTGACATTGTCATCGATCGCCGTCCTCGCGGCCATCGCCGGATGGCGCGCCGACCACCATATCGGCCTCGTCGCAACCGCAGCTCTGGGATTTGTGGCCCTTCGCCACATCGCGACGTCGATGGCCTCGAGACTTCAGGGTTACTCGACGACCCATCGCGCCTGGGATTCCGGCCTCCCCTTTTCACTGGGCATTGCCCTTGCGGCGTCCGTCCTCTTTCCGATGCCCGGCGGAACCTATCCCACCGACGACAACTGGCGCTCCCGAGACTATACAACACAGCGGGGCATCTCCGCCCTCGTCGCCGTCGGTGTCCTTCTGGCTGTCACGGCCACCTCCCAATGTATTCTCCACTTCGACTTGGCCTCTCGATGGCATCCCGCCGTTCAGGCAACGACCTTCGTGGGAACCTCGTTTCTCATATTTGACGCCATCCTGGCGACCCCTCCATTTTC
>CAYUPT010000579.1:0-3012 GCA_964446725.1 uncultured Bradymonadales bacterium
ATAGTGACCGCAGCCAATTCGCAGCTCTCCCAGGAAATCCGAGGTTCCGGGAGCTACGGGGTCCTCCTATCCTCCGTCACCCACCTGCCCGCGAACGGCTATAATAATCCTTCGTCACTTGGGCTCCGCTCCAACATTTGTGATAAGCAGACACACCACAATCGCTGAGCCACCGGGCACCCCATCTCGTCGAGCCCTTCCCCGCCGAAGTCACCAAAAGGCCGAGCCATGACCATCGAATTCGACAACACCTACGTCGAACTCCCCGACCGGTTTTACGCCCACCAGAAGCCGGTTCCCGTCGACGATCCGGAGCTCATCCGGTTCAACAAAGAGCTCGCCGAACGACTGGGCATCGACGTCGAGTGGCTCGACTCCGAAGCCGGCGCCCGCTTCGCCACGGGCAATCAGGTGCCAGAGGGGGCCGACCCGATCGCGTTGGCCTATGCCGGCCATCAATTCGGCAACTTCGTTCCCCAACTCGGCGACGGTCGAGCGGTGTTGCTCGGCGAGGTCGTCGACACCGACGGCCAGCGCTTCGACATCCAACTGAAGGGAAGCGGTCAAACGCGCTTTTCGCGCCGCGGCGACGGACGGGCACCGCTGGGCCCGGTGTTGCGCGAGTACCTTATCAGCGAGGCGATGCACGCTCTGAATATCCCGACGACCCGGGCGCTGGCGGCGGCATCCACCGGTGAGCAGGTTCGGCGCCAAAACGGTCCAGAGCCCGGCGGGGTCTTCGTCCGGGTCGCCGCCAGCCACATCCGGGTTGGCACCTTCCAGTACTTCGCGAATCGAGGCGACGATGAAGCGTTGCAGACGCTTTTGTCGTACGCCATCGACCGCCACTACCCGCAGCTCGACGAGGCGTCGCCGGTGGCCCTGCTCGATGCCGTGGCCCGGCGTCAGGCCCGGCTGGTGGCCCTCTGGCAGAAGACGGGCTTTATCCACGGGGTGATGAATACCGACAATACGACGATCTCCGGGGAGACCATCGACTACGGCCCCTGCGCCTTTATGAACGAGTACGACCCGGAGACCGTCTACAGCTCGATCGACCGACACGGCCGCTACGCCTTCGGCAACCAGCCGGGGATTGCCCAGTGGAATTTAAGCCGCTTCGCCGAAGCTCTGTTGGTGCTCGCCGACGACGAGGCATCGATGGCCGCCGAAATGGAGGAGGTCATCGAGGACTTTCCCGGCCATTTCCAGGAGGCCTACCAGGAGGGCATGGGAGAAAAACTGGGGCTCGGCAGTTTTGAGAGCGACGACGAAGCATTGCTGGTGGACCTTTTGGAGCTAATGGAGAACGAGGCCGTCGACTACACCTCGACATTTCGCCGACTTACTGAATTGGCGGACCCGACGCCGGAGACCGACAAAGCGCGGATCGGCGACTCCTTTTCGCTTCCCCTGGCCTTCGACGACTGGCTCGACCGCTGGCGCCAACGCCTGGCCGAACGCGACGCTCCATCAAAGCAGATCGCGGCGGCGATGCGAGCGGTCAATCCGGCGGTCATCCCGCGCAACCACCGGGTCAACGCCGCCATCGCCGACGCCGTCGAGCGCGATGATTTCGACGCCTTTCACAACCTGGTCGACGTGCTGACGAGCCCCTTCGAATTTCCCACCGATGACCCGTCTCTCGTCGAGCCGCCAAAGGCGGGCCAAGACATCTCAGCGACGTTTTGCGGGACGTGATAGCTCTCACCAACGACACTGCCCAACCGGCTTACTCGACAGGAACTCGAGGTAATTCGATACGGGTGTGCAGTCCCTGGTCGGTCTCCTCGCGGTGCGCCGTCCCATCGAGTTCGGCGGCCAACCGCTGGGTTAACTCCAGGGTGTCCCCACTGAGGTCGTCGGTCCCCCGCAGTGCCGACAGAAGGTCGGACTGAATACGGTTATCCGAAGCCTCGCGCCCCCCGACGACATCGAGTCGAATTCGGGCGTCAACGACTCGACATTCGATTCGAGTCGAGCCGTCCGACTGCGGCTGCCGGGCCAGGTGTGTGGAGAGCACCAGATAGAGTAGTTGATGGAGTCGACCCACCTCGGCGGTGATCTGACAGGTCTCAGTCTCCAGACGAACGTCGCCGTCGCCGGCCAGTAACCCGCAAAGATAATCGAGCACCTCGTCGAGCCGAAGTGGTTTGACGCTCGAGGCTCCGCGCTCGACCAGCATATGGAGTTCGTCCACCACATTTTTGATTCTCGTCAACGCCCGGCGAAGCGCCGTGTGGTCTCGATCGGCGTCTATCTCCTCAGCGGCTACCATGGCCACGGCCAACGGGTTGTTGATCTCGTGCGCCGTCGCCCGAGCCAGTCGCGCAAACGACGATTGTTTGGCGGCTTCAACCTTCGCCTCGTCGGCCTCGATGCGAAACCGTTCGGCCATGACCTGATCGTGGATATCCGTCGTCAGAGCCACGATTTGCTGTCCCCCATCACTGGTCTGGTGGGCCCTGCTGCGCGTCTCGACCCATCGGTAGCGGCCGTCACTGTGCACGATCCGATACTGAACACGTCCCTGCACTTCCGCGTCGTGGTCGGCGTGGTCCCGAGCAATGCGGTCGACGTCGTCGGGATGGAAGAATTCATAGGCATTGCGCCCCAACAACTCCTTTTGGCTCCACCCGAAAAACTCCTCGCAATTGGGAGAGGCGTAGAGATAGTCGCCGTTGGAAGCGTGAATCGAGATCAGATCCGTGGAGTACTCGGCGACCAGTTGGACGGCTCGAAGAACGCGTGCATCATCGAGGGTCGGCTCCTCGAATTCCCGCCCCCTATCGAGATCGGCCTCTTGTTCCAGTCGGGCGATCTCGCGGCGCAACCCGGCGATCTTTGCGAGAATCGCTACTTTGTCGGATGCGTCGCCCATACTGCTGGACCATTCCCTGGAGGGACAAAGGGACCACGAAATCGGTGTTGGCCGTTGGCCGGATGATATCTAATGCTTGTCGAATGATATGCGCAACAGCGCCTTCTTCAACCTGTACCGTCGCGAAAAAA
>CAYUPT010000580.1:0-3011 GCA_964446725.1 uncultured Bradymonadales bacterium
CGAAAGACACTGAAGACGGCGATTTCGATGCCGGAAGGGCTGGTGGAGCGGGTCTTTGGTGAACCGCCGCGCAACGATCGAGGCGCTGCACTGGATCACCAGCTCCATGCCTTACTCCAGATTCTGGAGACGGTGGGGGCTCCCAAACCGGAAGAACTGGGTGCTGTGGAGGCCCGCGAGGTCTATCGCCGCTCGAACCGACTCTTCGATCTGGATCCCGTGGAACTTTACGGCGTCGAAGAGCGCACAATTCCGGGCCCGGCGGCGCCGATTCCGATTCGCGTATACCGGCCGACGCCGGAGGCCGATTCGGCACTCGTCTTCTTTCACGGCGGGGGCTACGTCATCGGCAGTTTAGATGGCTACGACGGGCTGTGTCGGCGACTTTCGGAGGCCACCGGCCGGGTCGTGATCAGCGTCGACTATCGATTGGCGCCGGAGGACCCGTTTCCGGCGGCCGTCGACGACACAGTCGCCGCCTACCGATGGGTTGTCGACGAGGCCGAGCAACTCGGCATTATATCCGACAACATCGCCGTCGGCGGCGACTCGGCGGGGGGTAATCTTGCGACCGTGACCTGCCAAAAGCAGCACGTCGACGGTCGGCCCCAGCCGTCGCGCCAGTTATTGTTGTATCCGGCAACCGACGAGACGCAGTCCTATCCGTCGGCACAGCATTTTAGCGAGGGCTATTTGCTGACGGAGTCGATGATGAAGTGGTTTATCGACTGCTATCTCGGCGATGCCGACCGGCACGACTGGCGGGTCTCGCCAATACTTTTCGATTCCCTCGGGGAGTTGGCGCCGGCGACGGTGATCACCGCCGGATTCGACCCACTGCGCGACGAGGGCGAGGCCTATGCCGCAACACTGGAAGCCGCCGGCGTCGATGTCACCCTTCGCTGCTACGAGCAACTCATCCACGGATTCGTCACCATGGGCGGCGTCATCGACGCTGCACAACAGGCGATCGATGAGATCGCCGCCGACTTCGAGAGAGCGAAGTCAGAGAGCGCCACATCGGCGATATGACGAGTGCGAAGTAACCGGTAGAACTGGTGTTGTAGGGCAGTTGCGATGAGCGAATTTGGCGTAGGACACGTGGTGTCTCAGGTGCGACTGCACCATATCACTGATATCATCTCAGCTCTGTATTTCGGTGGCATCGGCGGGGTCCTTGAAGACGACCAATACGTCTATCGCAATGGCACCGGCGACCACATCGCATTGGTCTGGTCTGACGATGCTCTGGTGGCGCTGGTGTTTTCGCACGAAAGTCCGCGCAGTCAGTGGGCTTTGCCGCCCGATGAACGCGACGCAGCAGGTTTTCTCCAGGAGTTGCCGTCCGAACTCGACAGCCTGGCCGAACGGGCCGCCACATCCGTCGACGGCCTGGCCACCAGCGGGTTGTGGAGCCGGGCCGGTCAGACCATGTTATCCGACGAACTCGACGCCGGTTACGCCCACGGATTGGAGATGCTCAAGGGGTTTGGCGTCAGCGCTGAGGAGGCATTATTCGGCGATGTGCTCCGGTCGAATTGGGTCGAGCGCCGGTCGCTTTCGCGGCGTCACGGCGAAGTGGCGCTGCGCCTGGTTCGTCGAATCGAAGACCGAGCCACTGCAGTGGTTTCGGCCGACGAGGAGGACATACTTCTGGAGATCCCGCGACGGAGCGGCAATATCAGTGACGATCGGCTACAGGATACTGTCGAACGCCTCGCCGCACTCGGTATCGAGTGGGAACCGGCAGATTAGTGCCCGGATGCCGCCGCTACCACCAGAATTTTGGATCGCGAGAGTGTCTCCGCAGTCGACGAAGCCCCTCGTTGGAGACGGAGCCGTCCCCGGCTTCGGTTGTGTCATCGTGTTATCCGATAGCCCCGGAAGATTTCGCCAGCGAACTCACCTCGCCAAAAAGTTCTGCGGTCGCCCCCTGCGACCCGAGCTTGCGAGGGAGCGGGGGGAGCACACGCTCCCGTCACCAACGCCGGCGCGCTTGAAACGCGCCGCCATAAATTCTAGCCTCCCGATCTCTCTGAAAAACGGCGGGGACGCGGCGAAGTACGCCGGACGGACCCGCCTACGGTATGGAACGACAATACCAGAGCGACCAAAACGCTCGGGATTTGCGTCGTTCGAGCCAATTATCGACGAAACCAAGCCGCACAGGATTGCGATGTTTAAGAATATGTTGAAGAGATCGAAGCCAGGAGTTTTCGTTGTGATAGCCGGCGTTATCGCCATGGCCGCGGGCTGTGGAGGCGAGGAGCCACAGCAATTCGACGTCGAGAGTGTGGAGCCCGGCGGTGAATGCGAATACGGCGGTGTCGTCGTCGATCTCGATGGCGACGACCACTATATCTGCGACGGTGCCGACGGCCAGGACGGTGCCACCGCCGACATCGACGTCGAAGATGTGGGCGCCGACGATGCCGACAATCCCTGCGATACGGATGCCGTCAAAGTCACCGTCGAGCCCGCCGGTGGCGGAGAGGAGACCGTGGAGTACGTCTGCGACGGCGATTCGCCGAATATTTCGACACAGCGCGTCGATGCCGACCACGCCGACAATCCCTGTGGTACCGATGCACTGGAAGTCGTTATCGAACCGGCCGACGGCGGTGATCCGGCCGTCGAATACGTCTGTGACGGGAAGGCACCGCAAGTCGATGTCACCATTGCCGACGACGAGTGCGGCGAGGCCGGTGGCGTGATTCTGGAGGTATCCGGTGATGACGGGGAGAGCACCACGGAGGCGATCTGTAACGGAGAAGACGGCGAAGACGGTTCCGACATCGAAGTCGAACCGGCGACCGACGACGAATGCGAAGAGGGCGGAATCCGGGTTCGCACCGAAGGCGACGATGGCCAATTCGGTCCCTGGATGGCGGTCTGTAATGGCATCGATGGTCAAGACGGCGAAGACGGTCAAGACGGTCAAGACGGTCAGGACGGCGAAGACGGTCAAGATGGCGCAGATGGTGAAGACGGCGTGGGCACGGAGGTCATCC